>VGXH01000223.1 GCA_016873405.1 bacterium | reverse complement strand
GGTGTCCCGGCTGGTCCTGACCGCCTCGGGCGGCCCGTTCCGGACGACGCCGGCCGCGGACCTGGCCCAGGTCTCGCTCGAGCAGGTCCTGGCCCACCCGACCTGGCGGATGGGACCCAAGATCACGGTCGACTCGGCCACGCTGATGAACAAGGGGCTCGAGATCATCGAGGCGCACCACCTGTTCGGCCTGCCCTACGAACGGATCGACGTCGTCGTGCATCCCGGCTCGATCGTCCACTCGCTGGTCGAGTTCGTCGACGGCGCGCTGCTGGCCCAACTCGGCACCCCGGACATGCGGGTGCCCCTGCAGTACGCGATCGCCGGGGAAATCCATTGGCCGCTCGCCGGCGGCAGGCTAGACTTGCTGGGCGCCGGGCCCCTGGCCTTCGAGGCGCCCGACAGCGGGCGCTTTCCCTGCCTGCGCCTGGCCCGCCAGGCGGGGCAGGCCGGCGGGACCGCGCCGGTGGTCCTGAACGCGGCCAACGAGGTCGCGGTGGCCGCGCTGCTGGCCGGTCGCCTGCGATTCGTCGATATTCCCGGCGTCATCGCCGACACCCTGGCGCGCCTGCCGCGCGGACCGGTCCCGGACCTGGCCGCGGCGCTGGACGCCGATGCCCGGGCCCGCACGGAGGCGGCCGTCCTGGTGGACGCGCGCGCTTCCGGCGGCCATTGAGGATGCGCGCTTGGACAACTTCCCGAACATCGTCATCGCCTTCCTGCTGACCCTCGGGTCGGTGGTGGTCATCCACGAGCTGGGCCACTTCCTGACCTGCAAGCTCTTCGGCGTGTACGTGAAGACGTTCTCCATCGGCATCGGCCCCAAGCTGCTGCGCAAGCGCTGGGGCGAGACCGAATACGCCATCTCGGCGATCCCCTTCGGCGGCTACGTGAAGATGGCCGGCGAGGGCCTGATGGAGGAGATCCAGGACACCGGCACCTGGCAGGAGCGGAAGTACCCGCTCGGGACGCTCGAGGGCAACGCCGAGGCCGCGGGCCGCGACGACCACATCCCGCCCGAACGGCACTTCCACAGCAAGCCCGCCTGGCAGCGCCTGCTGGTCTTTGTCGCCGGTCCTCTGGCCAATCTCCTGCTGGCGTACGCGCTCTACCTCGTGCTGCTGGTCGGGGTCGGTCGACCCCAGATCCCGTTCACGCAGGTGGGCGCGGTGCGGCAGGATTCGCCGGCGGCCGCGGCGGGGCTGCTCGTGGGCGACCGCATCCTGGCCGTGGACGGCCGGCCGGTCTCGGACTGGATCGCGCTCGAGGATGCGATCCTGCCGGCTCTCGGCACGCCGGCGGACGCGGCGCCCGCGGTGACGTTGACGATCGAGCGGGACGGCGCCCGGCAGGATGTCGTTCTGCGGCCGGCGGTGGATCCCGCGCGGGACGCCTGGTGGACCGGCCTGCAGCCGTGGAACACGACCGTGGGGCTGGTCCAGAAGGGCGGCCCCGCGCACCGTCTCGGATTGCGGGAGGGCGACGTCATCATCAGCGTGGATGGCCGGACGGTCACGACGTTCGAGGGCATCGCCGCCATCGTCAACGAGCGGCCCTCCGAGCCGACCGAGGTCGTGTGGGAACGCGACGGGCGCCGGCTCAGCGGCCTGGTCACGCCCGAGCGGGACGAGGTGGCGCCCGGCCAGTTCAAGGGGCGCATCTTCCTGGAGCAGTACCTCACCTACGAGAAGGTCCCGCTGGGCGATGGCCTCGGCCTCGCCTGGGCGCGCACCGCCGATACCGTGCGGACGACCGTCTCGGTCTTCGACGACCTGTGGCGCGGGAAACTGGGACTCGACGCCGTGGGCGGTCCGCTGCGCATCGCCAACGTCGCCGGCGAGATGCTCGACTGGAGCTTCGCCTACCTGATCGGCTTCGTGGCCTTCTTCTCGGTGAACCTGTTCCTGTTGAACCTGCTGCCGATCCCGGTGCTGGACGGCGGCCACGTCCTGTTCCTGCTGGCGGAGGTGGCGCGCGGCGGCCGGCCGGTGCCCGAGCGCCTGCAGGCGATCGCCACGCAGGTGGGGCTGATCGTGCTCCTGCTGTTCATGGTCTTCGTCGTGGTGCTCGACGTCTGGAAGATGTCCGGGCACTAGTCGTCCGCGGCGGCCGGAGGCCGGCGGGCGCGGACCATCAGTCGCCGGCCGGCGCGCGGGAGGCCGCGGGGAACCCGGCCACGCCCACGCTGTCGGCAGGCGTCGGCCAGGGCGCGTCCAGGGGGCGCCGCCCGTCGCGGGCCAGCAGCGAGTCGTGCTCGGCCGCGAGCAGGCGCAGGAGCAGATGGTGGACGCGCTCGGCTCGCGAGGGGTCGACGGGGGCCAGCGTGATCGACTCGGGCAGGGCGCTGTCGCCCCAGGCGGCGGCCAGGGAGTCGCCCAGGGCGACGCCGCGGTCCGGGTCCACGAGCAGGGCGGCGCGGACGCGCTCGAGGACCAGGACGCGCTCGACGTACGCGGCCTCCTGGCGACTCAGGTCGTCCGGACGCAGGGCGCGCTCCCGGTCCCCGCAGCCGACCGCGCCCGCCAGCAGGGTGCCGAGCAGCACGGTCCCCGCCAGCGCGGCCGGCGGCAGGCGGCGGACGCGGGCGCCGACGGGCGCGGGTCCCGGGGAGCGGTCGTGGCCGGTTGGCGGGTGCGGCATGGCGGCGGCTCCGGCGGCGTTGCCGCGGGGGTGCCCGCGACGGGAACTCGGGAACGGTGACCGCGGGTTGAACAGGTTCGGGCATAACATCGGGCCGCGGGGCTGTCACGGCAAATCCGACGGGCCGGCGGACGGAGCGGGAACGTGGGCGCAGGGGTGAAGACGAGAACCGGCCGGCGGGCGGTCCTGCCGCTCCCGCGCGCGGGCGCGGCGCCGCCCGTGGCGGCGGTGGCGCTCGTGCTGGCCCTGCTGCCGACGGCGCGGAGCGCGCAGGCCGACGACGAACTCGATTTCGGGCTGCAGTCGCATCGGCTGTCGCGCGTCGAACTGACCGGCAACCTCGCCTTCCCGGAGTCCGAGCTCAAGCGCATCATGCGCCTGCAGGAGGGCAGTTGGATGCGCCCCCTGCGGACGGCGCGCTACCAGCCCCACCTGGTGGAGACCCAGGTCCGGCTGCTGCGCAACTACTACCGCAACCGGGGATTCCACGATGTCGTCGCCCGCGTGGACTCGATCACCGTCGATCGCGACGGCGGCGACATCCTCCACATCTCGTTGAGCGAAGGCCGCCGCACCTACATCTGCCGGCTGTCCTTCGTCGGCCATGAACCGGTCTCCGAAGGCCGCCTGCGCGAGGCCGTCTCGCTGCGCGAGGGCAGCCCGGCGCCGGCCGACCTCAACGCCCTCGGCGGCGACATCTACGCCCTGCGCGAACTGCTGCGCGACGAGACCTACCTCGACGCCACCGTCCAGCCGCAGATGGAGCGGGTCCCGCTCGAAGGCGGCGCAGGCTACGCCGCCGACCTCAGCTACCGCATCGTCACCGGCAGTTCCTACCGCATCGGCGCGATCGGCCTGTCCGGCAACGACCTGACGATCGACCGCATGGTCCGGCGCGAACTGGAGGTGGCGCCGGGCGATCCGCTGCGCTGGGGCAAGGTTGAAGACACGCGGCGCAACCTGCTGGGCACCGGCCTCTACCGCGACGTCAACATCAGCGCCGTCAACCCGGACACGGAGGCCGGCACCGCCGACCTGTCGGTGCACGTCGTCGAACGGCGTCCGGCCTACTACGAACTGGGCATCGGCGTCGGCAGCCTCGAACGCGTCCGCCTGCTGGCGGCCTGGGGCCACAACAACCTGTGGGGCACGGGCCGGCGCGTTCAGGTTCGCGGGCGCGGCTCGTGGAACGTCGAGGATGTGGTCGGCAGCCCGATCAGCTTCGACCAGGGCCAGGTCAACTACCGGGGCGAGGTCGGCTACGTGAACCCGCGGCTGCGCGACGGCCGCTACAGCCTGGACACCACCGTGTTCCTCTCGCGCGAGACGCGCGGCGAATCGGGCCTCAACATGTTCGGCTGGGGCGCCAACGTGGGCACCTTCTGGCGCAGCAGCCGGACGGTCACCAACAACGTCTCCCTCGGCTACAAGGTGACCGAGCCGGAGATCCACCCGCAGGCGCCCGAGGACTGGCAGGAGCGCTTCCACGAGGTCAACCCCTCGGTCAGCCGCGTGCGCTCGCTCAACTGGGCGATGTACGTCGACCACCGCGACGATCTGTTCCACCCCACGACCGGGTCCTACGTCGTGCTGACGACGCAGCTGGCGGGCGGGCTGCTGGGCGGCGACTACCACTTCTTCAAGTGGACCGCCGCGTGGCACGACTACTTCCGGCTGCCCGCCGGGACGCTGGCCGTGCGCCTCAAGGTGGGCGGCACGCGGACCTACGGCGCCTCGCTGGACCAGGGGCCCGACGGCGTGCCCTACGACGATCGCTTCTTCGCCGGCGGCGCCTCGACCGTGCGCGGCTACGCCAACAACTCGCTCGGGCCGCAGGTCACCGACCCGGACGAGCTGGCCTACCTGAACTACACGTCGGACGTGCTGCTGCCGGACAACCCGGCCCGGGGCGGCAACTACCTGCCGACC
>VGXH01000222.1 GCA_016873405.1 bacterium | reverse complement strand
TCCGTCGGCGCTGCATCTGCTCGCGGAAGACGGTCGCCCGCCGCCGCATCTCGTCGACCGTGTACTCGACGTACGACGACAGGGGCTGGAAAACGGCTTCCGGCAAGGCGAGCTCCTTCCGGCTGTCGGCGCTGCCGCCTGCGCAGTCCGCTTGCGCCGGCGCAAGCGCCCGAAACGGTCGGAGCGACCCGGGCCGCCGCTGCAGGCATTTCGCCACAAGATCGTCGCGCTCGGCGGCGATGGCCAGCCGCTCCTGCAACTAGCCCGGGCTATTCACGAAGGTCCGAGCGAGGGTGAGGGAATTGCCCTTCTGTGAAGGCGAAATCAGGTCTCCGCGAGGGAGGCGTACCCGATGCGGTACGTTGACCTCGCGGAGACCGGATTTCGCCTTCACAGAAGGGCAATTGACCAGCCGCAGCCGGACCTTCGTGAATAGTCCGGGCTAGGTCCCGAGGCTGGTGCGCACCAGGCGCTGGCCGGGCGCGGCCGCTCGTTCCGATTCCGCCTGGACGGCATGCGGCCCGAGTGAGCGCGCCTACGGCCACGGCAGCTCTCCCGTCAGGTTGACGAAGCGCTCGCCGTCCAGCCGGTACAGGCCCATGTGGCCCCCGACCCAGATCCGCCCCTGCCGGTCCTCGCGGATATCCTGCACGGCGCGGCTCAGCAGCCCGTCGTCTTCGCCGAACCGCCGGAAGGCGGCGCCGTCGTAGCGGTACACGCCGTACTGCTCGGTGGGGAACCAGATGTTGCCGGCGCTGTCCTCGTACAGGCTCCACACCTCGTCGCCGAGGACGCCGTCAGCCGGACCGTAGTGGATGAACGCGCCGTCCTTCAGCCGGCACACGCCGTGATGGTGCGTCGCGAACCACACGCTCCCGTCGCGGGCCGGCAGCACGTCGTTCACCACCCGGCCGCAGAGCCCGTCCTTGACGGAGATGTTCTCCCGCCGGTCGCCGTCGCGGATGAAGACGCCGCCGCTGGTGGCAAACCACATCCGGCCCCGGCGGTCCTGCCGGATCGCGTGGACGAGGCGGGCACTGGTGGCGCCCCGGCTGGGGTCGGGCTCGGTCGCCGGCAGGTCGACCGGCGTGAAGGCGTTTCCGTCGAAGGTGCGGACCCCCGCGAACGTGCCCACCCAGACGACGCCGTCACGGTCGATGGCCAGCGACCACACGTCGTTGAGCCCGGGATGGACCGGGCCCTCCACGATAAGGTGGTTCGCGAATCGGGCGCCGTCGTACTTCGTCAGCCCGCGGTCGGTGGCGAACCACACGTTGCCGTCGGCGTCCTCGGCGATGCCGCGCACCGCCTCGCCGCTGAACCCTTCGCGCGGGCCGAACGCCGTCAACGCGGCGCCGTCGTAGCGGATGACACCGTCGCCGTTGGTGCCGAACCACAGGTGCCCCCGGTGGTCCTGGTGGATGCGCCGCACGAACTCGCTGACCTGGATGTCCAGCAGCGGTCCGGTCGCGGGCTGGGAGCAGGCGGAATCGGCCCCGCCCAGCATGAGGGAGAGCATGAGCAGGATGCGCTTCACGGTGTTCCTTCGGGAAAGAGACGGCGAGAGGGTGAGCCCCTCCTACAGATCAGGCGAGGCTCGGGTTCCCGGCGGCGGGAGGCGGTGGGGCCGGCGTCCCGTTGCGCCGGCGCAAGCGCCCCGTTCTCCGTCTCCGCCAAGCACGAACCCGGGGCCCGCCCCACCCTTCACGAGGCGGACCGGGCCCTGGGCCCTCATCCGACACGAACGCGGCGTTAAGCCGACTTCCCCCACTCCCGCGACCTGTCGATCAGCCCCGACACGCCCGCCAGCGCGGCCATGATCACGACGCCGATGTAGACCCAGGTCGGCACGGCCATCGGCTCGCCCGCGGCGTAGCTGTGCAGGCCGCTCAGGAAGTAGTTGACGCCGAAGTAGGTCATGACAACCGAGCTGACGGCCGCCATGCTGACCGTCGCGTTCAGCCACAGCGAGCGCAGCTGCGGGATCCAGCGGAAGTGCAGCACCACCGCGTAGACCAGGATCGTGATCAGCGCCCAGGTCTCCTTCGGGTCCCAGCCCCAGTAGCGCCCCCACGACTCGTTGGCCCAGACGCCGCCCAGCAGCGTGCCGATGGTCAGCAGGCCCAAGCCGGCGATGACCACGTGCTTGTTCAGGTCGTCCAGGGTGACGATCGCCTCGCGCACGTGCTCGCGGCCCCGGCCCTTGAACATCAGGAGGATCAGCACCAGCGCGCCGACCAGCGCCGCCAGGCCCAGGAACCCGTAGCTGGCCGTGATGATGGTCACGTGGATGTTCAGCCAGTAGCTGACCAGCACCGGCACCAGCGGCCCGATGGCCGGGTCGAACGTCGACAGCATCGAGACCCCGATGACCACCGTGGTCAGCAGGGCGCCCAGTCCGGCCGGCGCCGCCATGCGGTAGGCCAGCTCGAAGACGAGCCCGGCCAGCGCCACGGCCAGCGAGATGAACAGCAGCGACTCGTGCCCGTTGCTCAGCGGCGCGCGGTCCGAGGCGATCCAGCGCAGCGTGTAGGCGACGAGCATGCCGGCGAAGGCCAACACGAAGAGCGCCACGCCGGCGCTGTAGAACGGATTGCGGAAGCTCAGGCGGCGGTTCCGGTTGCGGAACAGGTTCCAGACGTACACCACCATCAGCACGGCGAACCAAACCAGCAACGGCACCATCATCCACGAGAACAGGTGGGCGCGGTTGTAGAACAGCTCGGCCTTCAAGCGCCCAGGCGAGGGGATCACCGTGGCGCCGTACTGGTGCTGCAGCCCGTCAAGGGCCGTCAGCGCCGTCATCAGCGTGGCGTTGTCGCCGGCCTGCACGCCGCGCACGAGGCCGTCGGCCGCGGCCTGGAACTGCCCGCGCTGCGCCGCGTCCAGCCGCGGCAGCACCTGGCCGATCTCCTGCCAGGTGTGGTTGGGGTCGTTCGGAGGGGGGAACAACCGCAGCGACATGCCGCGGAAGGTCATGTACAGCATCTCGAAACGCTCGTCGAAGCTGATCAGCTGCCGCTGCAGCTTGGAGCGCTCGCGGTCGGGCGTGCGGTGGGCTTCCTCGACCGCCTCGGTCAATCGGTAACGGCCCTGCGCGTCGAACAGGCTGGCGGCCGACACGTGCTTGACCGCGGCGTCCACTCCCAGCAACTGCTTGAGGCCGGGATGCCTGACCTGGATGAGCGGCTTGTCCCACCAGAAGTTCGGGTTCAGCGACCAGCTCAGGTACTGGTCCACCGGCTGCCGGCCCTCGAACTTCGAACGCTTGGCGACCTTCATCACCATCTCGCGCGCCAGGGTGTCCAGCGGCTTCATGCGGCCGTTGTAATCCTGGATGATCAGGCGCGAGGCCGCCTCGCGCGCGGGATCCGACAGCGCCACGAAGCCCGAGATCATCGGGGCTTGGCTGTGATCGTGGTCGTGTCCGCTGTGGTCGTGGCCGTCGTGCGGATCGTGCGCCTGCGCCAGCGCCCCCGCCGGCGCGAGAAGCGCCAGGGCCGCCACCAGGCCGGCGCCCGCCAGCGCCGAGGCGGCGCCGCCAGTCCCCGCCTCTGCCGCCGCCTTGCGCCCCTTCACCGGCCACAGGAGGTCCTTGAGGATGATCAGCAGGAAACCCAGGGAGATGAGGAAGTAGCCGAAGTAGGTCGGCAGCTTCCCGGGATCATGGTTGACCGAGAGCACGGTGCCGCGGCGGTCGCGGTCGTAGGACGACTGGAAGTGCTTCGAGCCGCGGTGGTTCATCGGCTTGTTCATGAAGATGTGCACCTTCTTCCCGCTGACGCCCAGGCCCGGGTCGTCCACCGACACGAAGCTCTCGTAGGTGGCCGGGTTGTCGCTGCCGGGGTAGGTCTTCAGCACGAAGTCGTCCAGCGTCACCGTGTACGGCAGCTTGACGATGCGCGGCCCGTAGGACAGCTCGAACGAGCGCCCGCCGGCCTGCACGGTCACCGGCCGGTCCTGCTCGACGCAGATCGCGCTGGCGAGATCGGCGCCCCCCGCGTCGCGCAGCACGACGCGTGCCGCGGCCGGATCGTTGCCGCTGTCGCTCAGCGCCGGCGTCTTGACCACGGAGCTGAAGATCGTCGCCGGCACGAGACTGAAGCCGTTCTCGTCGTTGCGGTAGAGCATGTCCTTCGTCACGTCGAAGACCGCGCCGGCCGGGATCTCGGACTGCGTCTGCGTCTTCATGTCGGCGACGATGAGCGGGAACGAGGCGCGGCCCTGCAGGCCCGTTGCGCCGCCGCGCGCGAACTCGACGCCGCGGTTGACCTGGTACACCAGGTCCAGGTCCGCGAAGCTCTCCTGCCCGCCGCTGTGGCCCATCGAGAAGTCGGGGTGGAAGGCGAACAGGATCCGCTCGCCCTTGCGGCCGTCCGGCGCGGTGATCTCCACGCGGATCATCGGGTTGACCAGCGGCCCCTCGGGATCCGAGCTGCCCCCGACCTGGAACCGGGTCTGGAATTCCGTGACGCGGAAGCGGTAGCCGCCGCAGGCGACCGGTGCGTTGTCGGCCGGCCTCACCGGCGCGGCGCAGGTCTCGCCGCCGATGCGCACCCGCAGGTCGCCGTAGCGCGA
>VGXH01000221.1 GCA_016873405.1 bacterium | reverse complement strand
TTTTCGTTCCTGGAGGGACTGCTCGGGTTGGGCGACGGTCGCCTGGCCGACGTCGTCGAGCGGGCCTGGCGCCTGGGCGCCCGCTTCGACGGCTGGTCCGAGCATTTGCGCATCGCGATCTGGGAGCAGGCGCTGGACGACTGCGGGGTCGCCGCCGACGCCTACCTGGCGCCGCGCGATCCGCAGGCTCCGCTGCCCTGGGACGGGGTCGACGTGGGCGTGGACAAGGGATTCCTCCAGCGGGACTGGCGCCGGGCCGTACAGGCGCGGACCCTGCCGGACTGCCGGCTGGTCGGGCCCTGCTACGACTGCACCTCGTGCGACGGCGACCTCCAGCACGTCTTCGCGAAGCTGGAGGCGCTGCAGGGCGCCGCGCCCCGGCGGGGACCGGCCATCCCCTCCCACGGGCGGGGGACGACGCGGCTGGCGGACGATCCCATCCCGCGCCCGAGGCCCGCGCCGCCGGCCGCGGCCGCGCCGGGCCCCGACTACGACCCCCGGAACGAGGATCCGGCCCGGCCCGGCCGGGAGGATCCCCGCTGGGTCGGCTGGCGCCAGCAGGCGGCGGCCAAGTGCTGGTACCGGGTCCAGTACGCCAAGGGCGGAGACCTGGTCTTCCTGGGCCATCTGGATTTCCAGCGGCAGCTGCACCTGGCCCTGCGAAGGTCCCGCTTGCCTGTCGCCCACAGCAGGGGCTATCATCCGCACCCGATGCTCAAGTTCGGCCCCCCGTTACCCGTGGGGGTGGCCGGAGAGCGCGAGTGTCTTGACATCGCCTTCGACCACCAGGTGCCCGGCTGGACCGAGCGCCTGAATCGCGAGTTGCCGCCCGGCCTGCGCCTGGGCCGCGCCGTGGTGGTCGGGGCCCAGACGCCGCCGTCGATCGACCAGGCGGTGTCGCGGTTCGATTACCGGGTGAGGCTGCCCGGGGTCGAAGAAGGTGGCCTGGCGGACGAGACGGCCGCCGCCGCCGTGGATGCGTTCCTGGCCAGTGCGGACCGCCTGGTCGTGCGGAAGCGTCCCAAGGGTGATCTCGAGATCGATGCCCGCGCCCTGGTGCCGGATGGCGGCCTGGGACTGGCGCGGGCTGACGGGCATGATACGGTCCTCGAACTGCGCGTCAGCCTCCTGCGCAGCGATTCGGGCGCCGGCCTGCCCGTGCACGAATTCCTGGCCTGCCTGTTCGGCCAGGCGCTGCCCGACCCCGGGCTCTGCGTCGTGACGCGAACGGGATATGCAGGCCTTCATCGTGACGGGCGCTGGTTGTCGCCCCTCGAGGAAGTAGGTGAGACCGGCCTCAGGTTCTGGATGGAGCGCCGCTTCAACGCTTGAGCGCTCCGTCCGGCCGCAGGCAGGTTCTATGCGCAAAGAGATCATCATCAACTCGTCCCCCCACGAGATCCGCATCGCCATGCTCGAGGACGGCGAACTGGTGGAACTGCTGGTCGAGGGCGCGGACGCGAAGCGGATCGTCGGCAACGTCTACAAGGGCAAGGTCACCTCGGTCAAGCCGGGCCTGCAGGCCGCCTTCGTGGACATCGGGCTGGAGCGCGCGGGCTTCCTGCACGCCTCGGACCTCGAACACGACGACAGCGACGAGGAGGGACCCGAGGGGCACGCGCCGGCACCCGCCGGCGGCGGCCACGGCGGACCGCCGGGCCGCCGTCGCCAGCGCCAGGTGCCGGACATCGGCACGGTGCTGAGGGTCGGCGACGAGATCCTCGTCCAGGTCACCAAGGAGCCGATCAGCACCAAGGGCCCCCGCCTGACCGCCGACATCTCCCTGCCCGGCCGCTACCTCGTCATGATGCCCAAGGGCCGTCACATCGGGGTCTCGCGCAAGATCGAGGACCGTCGCGAGCGGGTGCGCCTGAAGCAGATGCTGCAGGCCCACCGCCCGGCCGAGGGCGCCTTCATCATCCGCACCGCGGCCACCGCCGTCACCGAGGACGGCATCAGGCAGGACGTCGGCTACCTCAGCGGCCTGTTCGACAAGCTCTACCGCTCCGGCCAGGAGGTGCAGGCGCCGGCCCTGGTCCACGAGGACGTGGGGATGGTCGTGGCGCTGATCCGCGACATCTTCAAGGAGGACACCGCGCGCCTGGTCATCGACGACCACGACGACTTCGTGCGCCTGTCGAACTACATCAAGGCCTTCGCCCCGGAGCTGCGCGGCCGCATCGAGGAGTACAAGGGCGACCTGCCCATCTTCGACCAGTACGAGATCGAGTCGGAGATCAAGAACACGCTGGACAAGCGCGTCTGGATGAAGAAGGGCGGTTACAAAATCATCGAACAGACCGAAGCGCTGGTCTCGATCGACGTCAACACCGGGCGGTTCACCGGCAAACGCAACCAGGAGGAGACGATCCTCCAGACGAACATGCTCGCGGCGCGCGAGGTCGCCCGGCAGCTGCGGTTGCGGGACATCGGCGGCATCATCGTCATCGACTTCATCGACATGGAGAGCGAGAGCAACAAGAAGCGCGTCTTCAACGAGTTGCGCCTGCACCTCAAGCGCGATCGGGCCCGCCACAAGGTCTTCCAGGTCTCGGGCCTGGGCCTGGTCGAGATGAGCCGCCAGCGCGTGCGTCCGTCGCTGCTGTCGCAGCTGTCGGAGGACTGCCCGTACTGCACGGGCACCGGCAAGGTGCTGTCGATGGAGACGATGAGCAACCGCATCGAGCGGTTGATACAGCGCATCGCCGTGGTCACGCACGAGTCGCGCCTGCAGATCCAGGCCAATCCGGTGCTGGCGCTCTATCTGCTGGAGGAGAGGCCGGAGCAGTTCCGCGAGCTGTCGCGTTCGTTCGACCTCGAGCTGAACGTGCTGGACGACGCCACGCTGCACGTCGAGGAATTCCGCATCGTCAGCCTGACCTCGGGCAAGGACCTGATCGCGGAGTTCGAGAAGAAGGCGCGGGGCGGCAGGTAGCCGCGCGCTCAGGCCGGCGGGCGGGGGTCCAGCCGGCGCGCGAACTGCAACCGGGCGCGGGTCCCGTACTGGCGGGCCAGCGCCCGGTTCGCGTCCCCATCCGGACCGCCGCGCAGGGCCGCCAATCCGCGCAGCAGCGATTTCAGCCCGTACTCGCAGGCCTGGGCCAGGCGGACCTCGGCCTCGCGGCCGCGGCCGTGGTGCTTGCGCAGGAAGAGCCGGTAGCTGTGCTGGAACTGGCGCAGGCTGAAGTCGCTGACGGTGGCGGCGGCCCGCCCTTCCAGGTGCACGATCTCGGCTTCGGCGCAGTACCAGACGGCCAGCCCCGCGGCCCTGGCCCGGCGGCACCAGTCCGTCTCCTCGAAATACAGGAAGAAGCGCTCGTCCAGAGGGCCCACGCGCGCGAGCGCCTCGCGGGGCGTCAGCAGGCAGGCGCCGGCCACGTAGTCGACCTCGCGCGAGGGTTCGCCGCGACTGGGCACGTGCACGACGCGCTCGCCCCAGAAGCGTCCGCCCAGCCGACGCGCCGGGTCCAGGCAGCCCAGCCAGTGGTGGCGCGCCGCCGGGAACCAGCCCCAGCTGATGGTCGGTCGACCCTCGGCGTCCGTCAGCAGGGGCCCCGCCGCGCCCAGCCGACGCCGGCCGCGCGCGAAAGCGACCAGGCGGGCCAGCGAGCCGGGCGGGCACACCGTGTCGGGATTCAGCAGCAGCACGAAGGCGCCGCGGCAGCGGGGCAGGGCCAGGTTGTTGCCGCCGGCGAAGCCGAGGTTGGCGCCGGCCTCGATCACGACGGCTTCGGGGAAACGCTCGCGGACGAGGGCCGCCGAGCCGTCGCGCGAGGCATTGTCGACGACCAGCAACTCGAAGGTCAGGCCGGCACAGGCTGCCGGCAGCGAGGCGAGGCAGTCCTCGAGCGGTCCGGCCGTGTTCCAGTTCACCACGACGATGCTCAGGTCGGCGGCGGGACCGGCCCCGCCCGGCGCGACCCCGCCACCGGGGGCGGTCATCTTGGCCGCTCGGCCCGGGCGAGCAGGAAGGTGCCGGGGGCGTCCGCGGGCATCGCCGCTTCCGCGCGCCGCAACCGCGCCGCCAGGCGCGGCGCCCGCAGGCGGCCGAAGTTGAACCCCTCGCGGATGCCCTCGCGGAAGAGGTCGCGCGCCAAAGGGCTGCGGAACAGCGGCCGGAACTCGAGGTTCACGAAGCCCAGCCCGGACAGCAGCCCGCCCAACGTGTCCTGGCGGAAGTAGCGCACCACATGGTGCTGGGCGCGATGGCTCTCGACCAGCCGCGGGTCGTCGATGGTCTCCAGCGTGTCGACCGAGAAGACGATGCGCGCGCCCGGCTTCATGATCCGCAGGCACTCGCGCAGGACTTCCTCGTGATTGGGGATGTGCTCGAGCACGCAGACGCTCAGCACGACATCGAACGTGTCGGGCGGGAACCCGATCCGCTCCAGCGGCTGGGCGTAGTACTCCAGGTTGGCGCGGGAGCCGAAGGCCCTGGCGTGGTCGCGCGCGATGGCGATGAAGCGCTCGTTGACGTCGACGCCGCAGGTGCGCCCGAAGCGCCGTCCCAGCAGCATCGTGTGCAAGCCGTCGCCGCAGCCGATGTCCAGCGCCGCGCCGTCGCCCGGCGGCGGCAGCCACTCGAGCATGGCCTCGAACTCG
>VGXH01000220.1 GCA_016873405.1 bacterium | reverse complement strand
GGGGAGGGCGCCTACCTCAAGGGCCTCGTCTGCCGCGCGGACTGAGCCCGCCGGTCGGGCCCGGTCACGCCGGCCTCAGTTGTCGCCGGCCAGGTTCCAGGTCGCCGCCTCGGGCGTGCCGTTGCCGGCGAAATCGTACTCAGCCTGAGCGCCGCGCAACGTCATGCTCTCTTCCCGGACCTCGGCCCGGAAACTCCACGAGAAACCGGCGCCGTCGCGCTTCAGGCTGACGGTCTGGCCGTCGACGGTCCAGGTGCCGCCGTACGACCCGGGAACGCCGACCGGCGGGGTCCACGCGTAGTGGAACCTGCCGTTGTCGTTGATGTAGAGGTCCATCGTCCAGCCCTCGGCCACCAGGTCGACGCGCACGGCGTCATCGGCGGCCTTCCGGTACTCGCACGAAGTCAGGTGCCAGGCGCGCGCGAAGTTCTCGACCGACGGCGCTTCGACCGGGTCGTCGCTGCAGCCGGGCAGCAGCACGGCACAGGCCAGGAGGGCCGTGACCAGGCGGGCAGCCGGCGCCACGGTGGCGATGGCGGCGCGGCGGCGGTGCGGGGAGGTGACGGCGTGCAGGTTGGATCGAGACATCACGACCTCCGTCGCGTCGGCAAACCACGGGCGATTTGCTGCCGGCGCCGAAAGGCCGCGATCCCGGAGGCGGCGGATCCGTCGCGACCGGGATTGCGGACAGACCCGGATCATGATCCTCGCCGCAGGGGCGGGTCAAGCCCCCGGCTCAGCCGTGCTTGGCGTGCCAGGCCGCGAGCACCTCGGCTTCCTTCTCCGGCGCCAGTCCCGCCCTCTTGGTGACCGCCTCGCGCTTGTCGGCAGGCAGCCCGTCGTACCAGGCCAGCGTCTGGCGCACCGTCTCGGCCAACGGCCGGTGCGTCAGGCCGGCGCCGACGGCGCGCGCCAGGCTGCGCCTGCCGAAGCCGGCGTAGTCGGCCTCGTCGGGCAGCCAGCACGGCATGTCGCGCCAGGGGCCCACGCCGTTCTCCTCGAGGAACGCCGGGTCGGCCCAGACGAAGGAGGCCTCGGCGCCGCCCACTTCACGACAGGTCTCGAGGTAACCGCCCATGGTCAGCGGCGAGGCCGGGTTCGGGCCGGTGACATCGAATGTGCCGCCGGTCCGCTTCTCCATGCAGAGGACTTCGAACGCCGTCAGGTCGCGCCCGTCGATGATCTGGATCGCCGTGCTGCCGTCGCCGGGCGCCAGCACCTCGCCGCCGCGCCTGACGCGCACGGGCCAGTAGCCGCCGCGGAAGCTGGCGTCGCGGGGGCCGACGATCAGACCCGGCCGGAAGACCGTGTGGTTGTCCGGGTAGTGCCGGCGCACGCGGTTCTCGTTTTCGGCCTTGAAGGGGCCGAACAGCTCGTCCGTGTACTCGGTGGTGTCGGCGTCCGGAGCCCGGCCCACGGGCGCCGTCTCGTCGGCGCCCGGGGTGGCGAAGTCGACGTACACGGAGATCGACGACACGAACATGTAGTGGCCGACGCGCCCCTTCAGCAGCACGGCGGTGTTCTCGACGATGCGCGGGATCTGCGGCCAGATGTCGATGCAGACGTCCCAGCGCCGCCCGCCGGCGATCTCCGCCGCCAGCGCCTTCAGGCCGTCGCCCGGCTCGGGCTGGCGGTCGCCGATCAGGCACTCGACGTCGGGGAACAACTCCTCCGAACGGGTGCCGCGGTTGAACATCGTCACCGTGTGCCCGCGGCGGCGCAGCTCCTCGATCAGGTGCGGGCCGGTCTGTCCGGTGCCGCCCAGGATGAGGACCTTCAGGCCGCCGGCAGCGGCATCGCCCGCGCGCGCCGGCCGGCCGAGCAGCGGGTCCAGGCCCGACAGCCCCAGCGCGGCGCCGGTCAGGGCCGCGTAGCGGAGGAAATCGCGGCGGGTGGTCGCGGTGCGCATGGGCGGCCTTTCGGGCGAAAGGTGACGGCCGGCGACGCGAGCGCCTGGCCGTGTCAATGGCCGGTGGCGGGGCACCGGCGATCTACGCGGGGCGCGGCCGCCGGGTTGCAGGACCCGGCGGCCGCGGGGGTGGGGGTCAGCCGAGCTCGTCGGCGTAGACGTCGGCGTTGAAGCCCACCAGCACGGTGCCGCCGCTGACCACGACCGGCGCCCGCAGGTTGCCGGTAGTACCCAGGAGGTGCTCCAGCAGCTCGGCGTCCTTCGGCGGGCTGTGCGCCAGGTCGAAGACGGCCACCTTCGGGCCCTTCATGACCAGCAGCCTCTTCCTGCCCTTGACCAGGGCGCGGGCCTCGTCGGCGCCCAGCTTGCGTCCGGCGCTGGCCTGCTCGCTGATCTTCAAGCCATGTTCCGCAAGGAACCCCTGCGATCGCGTGCAGCTCGTTCAGCCGCCCCGGTGGTAGTACCAGTCGACACGTTTGGCCATGGCGGCCCTCCTCACGTGGGGGTGGTTCCGGTCACTGCCAGGGTATCTCCAGGTTGAGCGCGCGCAGCTTCTGCTCGCATTCGGTGCGCTCGCGGTTGCGAACCAGGCCGCCGCCCGCCGCCGGCTTCAGCCAGCCGGCCCCGCGGGCGATCTCCAGCGCCGTCTCGCGGTCGCGCCCGCCGACGGCGGCCAGCACGGCCTGTTCCAGGCGCGAATGCGTGACCGCGCCCAGGCGGAAGTCCTCGAAGGCCTCCCAGGCCAGGGGCACCCAGCGCGCCACGATCTCGCGGCCGATCACGTCGGCATAGGCGCGGATCTCCTGCTGCGCGTGCGGGTCCATGCGCAGGGCCAGGAAGTGCAGCAGGTTGTGCAGGTCGATCTTCCAGTAAGCCTCGGTGTACGTCGACAGCGGCAGGTCCTTGCGGGCCTGCTCGCGGGCGATGCCGGCCGCCAGTCGCTCCTCGTACACGCGCCGCGCGTGCTGCTGCAATTCGCGCTCCCCGGACGAGAGCGAGGCGCCCAACACCGCGTCGGCCAGCCCGCAGCTGCCCTGCTTGTTGTCGGCGCTCTGCAGTCGCCAGGAGTGCGGCGCGGTCCGCTGCGCGGCGTCGGTCACGACCGAATACCGTGAACTAACCTCATTCGTTGAGGCCGTCCGGTGCCGGATCCACTGCCGCCACGCATCCATGGGCACGCGCACGTGCAGCTTCAGCTCGCACATCTCCAGCGGCGTCGTGTGGCGGTGCTGCAGCAGGTAGCGGATCAGCCCGCGGTCGTCCGAGACCGCCTTCGTGCCCGCGCCGTAGCTCACGCGCGCGGCCTGCACGATGGCCGCGTCGTCGCCCATGTAGTCGACGACGCGCACCAGTCCGTCGTCCAGCACGCGGAACGGGACGCCCAGGACCTCGTCCAGCGCCGCGACCCGCGGGCGGCCCAGCTTCTCCGGCTGCGATTCCATCGCCCCTACCCGTTCCCGAAGGCCGCGGCGACCGCCTGGTCGACCAGCGTCTCGTCCGCGTGCTCCGGCATCGTCACCGTCAGGCCGGGCTCCTGGTCCATGGCGCGGCGGATGGCGAACTCCGCGCCCTCGTTGCGCGCCCAGGCGCGCCGCGCCACGCCGTTGTTGACGTCCCAGTGCAGCATCTGGTGCAGTCGGCGCTCGGCGGCCTCGGTGCCGTCGAGGACCAGCCCGAAGCCGCCGTTGATCGCCTCGCCCCAGCCGACGCCGCCGCCGTTGTGCAGCGACACCCAGGTGGCGCCGCGGCAGCCGTCGCCCAGGAAGTTCTGCACGGCCATGTCGGCGCAGAACATCGACCCGTCGCGGATGTTCGCCGTCTCGCGGTAGGGGCTGTCCGTGCCCGAGACGTCGTGGTGGTCGCGCCCGATGACGATCGGCGCCGAGATCTGCCCGCGCATGATGGCGCGGTTGAACGCCGCGGCGATGGCGCGCCGACCCTCGGCGTCGGAGTAGAGGATGCGCGCCTGCGAGCCGACGACCAGGTTGTTGATGCCCGCCTGCCGGATCCAGCGCAGGTTGTCCAGGTACTGCTGGCTCGTCCTCGGCGGCGCCTTGGCGGTCATGATCTCGATGACCTCTTCGGCAATACGGTCGCTCATCGCCAGATCGGCGGGATCGCCGCTGGTGCAGACCCAGCGGAAGGGGCCGAAGCCGTAGTCGAAGCAGAGCGGCCCCATGACGTCCTCGACGTAGCTGGGGTAGCGGAAGCCGCCGCCGGGGCGCGCGACATCGCAGCCGGCCCGCCCGCACTCCAGCAGGAACGCGTTGCCGTAGTCCCAGAAGCGCGTGCCCCGGGCCGCGCAGCGGTCGATCGCCGCCAGCTGCCGGCGCAGCGAGGCCTGCACGCGCTCGCGGAAAGCCGCCGGGTCGGCGGCCATCATCGCGTCGCTCTGTTCCATCGTCAGGCCGGCCGGGTAGTAGCCGCCGGTGAACGGGATGTGAAGGCTGGTCTGGTCGCTGGCCAGCTCGACCGCGAGGTGGCTGTCGGCCAGCGCCTCCCACAGGTCCACGACGTTGCCCTGGTAGGCCAGCGCCACCGCCTCGCCCGCGTCGCGGGCCGCGCGCATGCGCGCCAGCAGTTCCGGCAGCGCGGTGAAGACCTCGTCGACCCAGCCCTGTTCCTTGCGCTTGGCGACGGCGGCCGGATTGATCTCGGCGATGACGCCCACGCAGCCGGCGATCACGGCCGCCTTGCCCTGGGCGCCGCTCATGCCGCCCAG
>VGXH01000219.1 GCA_016873405.1 bacterium | reverse complement strand
CCCCCAACGGGTGGTGGTGCGCACGATGACCTCGCGGGGGAATCGCAGTCAGGGACGGCGCCGGCCGGGCGGCCGACGATATCAGGGAGAACTGTATCATCTGGACAGGGGCGGCGAAAGCGGGCATTCTGGCCGGCAAAGCAGGAGGTCTCCCCCGCATGAACGCATGGACCGACACCACCCTGGCCGCGCTGCCCGTCCGCGGGGGCGTGCGCCAGCGCGGGCTGGAGACGACGCGGCTGGACACCTTCTGCGACGCGGCGTTCGCGTTCGCCGTTACCATCCTGGTCATCAGCAGCGGGGGCGTGCCGGACAGCTACCGGCAACTGCTCGAGGCGCTGAAGGACGTGCCCGCGTTCGCGGCCAGCTTCGCCTCGATCGCCGGGTTCTGGCTGGCGCACCGCGCCTGGAGTTCCGACTACGGGCTGGATGACGCGCCGGCGACGATTCTCAGTCTCATCATGGTCTTCGTCATGCTCGTCTATGTCTATCCGCTGAAGATGATGTTCTCGGCCTTCGCCTCCTACGCGAGCGGCGGCCGGCTGCCCACGAGCTTCGTCATGGCGGACCCCCGCGAGATGCTGGGCCTGTTCATGATCTACGGCGCGGGCTTCGCGGCGCAGACCGGGATGCTGGCGGCGCTGCACGCCCACGCCCTGCGGGCGCCGGGCCTGGGGCTGGACCCGCGGGAGCGCCTGCTGACGCGGCAGAAGATCGTCAGGTTCGCCGTGCTCGGCGGCACCGGGCTGGCGTCCGCGCTGTTCGCCGCGTTGCTGCCGCCCCGCATCGCCATCTACGCCGGGTTCCTCTACATGACCCTGCCGGTGACGATGCCGCTGCTGGCGATCCGGCACGGGCGGCGGGTGGAGCGGCTCGCCGACACTGCGCCTCAGCCGACGTCGCGCGACAAGTAATCCGAGAAGTCCGGCACGAATCGCTCGTACGGGCGCCCGAGCAGCGGCGAGGAGACCATGTAGTCCGCCGTCGCCCGGTTGCAGGCCGTGGGCACATTGTAGACGGTGGCGATGCGCAGCAGCGCCTTCACGTCCACGTCGTGCGGCTGCGGCTGCATCGGGTCCCAGAAGAAGATCAGCGCGTCGATGCGGTTCTCGGCGATCATCGCGCCCAGTTGCTGGTCGCCGCCCAGGGGGCCCGAGCGCAGTTTGGTGATGGGGCGCGGCTCGGGGCCGCCTTCCTCCTGCGCCCGCCGGTTCAACGTCTCCTCGATCAGCCGCCCGGTCGTCCCGGTGCAGACGATGTGGTGGTCGGCCAGCGTCCCGTAGTTGAAGGCCACCCACTCGGCCAGGTCCTGCTTGCGGTTGTCGTGGGCGACCAGGGCGACGGTCTTGGCATGAGCGGCCGGGGTGGGCGCCTGGTGGTATGACGCGGCGCGGTCCATGGGCAGGTCTCCTGTCGGGCGGTGGGCGCGTGCGCCGGCGCACGCGCCGGCCGGATGGCCGGATGCCGTGGGTCAACGATTCGACGGTTCAATATAGTGCCGCAGCGCCCGCAAGGCCTGAACTCTTCCCGGGTGCAGCTTCCGGACGTGCAGGCTGTCCCGCGCGGCAAGATGTCCCCGATACCATCCGCGACGCTTGCGCCGGCGCAAGCCGCGCCGATGCTCTCGTCACTTGACGAGCGTCAGGCGCGTCGTGCTCGCCGTACCGGCCGCTTCCAGTCGCGCCAGGTAGGTGCCGGCGCCGACGACGCGGCCGGCGTCGTCGCGGCCGTCCCACACGGCCTGGTGCGGGCCGGCCTCCAGCGACGCGTCGACCAGCGTGCGCACCAGGCGGCCGCCCAGGTCGAACACGGCGACGCGCGCGCGGCCGGTCGCGGGCAGCGCGAAGGCCAGCGTCGTGGACGGGTTGAACGGGTTGGGGAAGCCGGGGTGCAGCAGCGGCGATGCGGCGGCGATGTCGCCCGCCGCAGCAACGGCCGCGCAGACGGCCAGCGGGCTCTCGTTGCCGTGCCGGTCGACGGCCGCCACCAGGAAGCACGGGTGTACGACGTCCGCCACGTCCAGCGAAGTGGCGCCCGTCGCCAGCAGTCTCGTCTCGCGGCCGTCGCGGACACTCGTCGGCGCGCCGTACACGATGTAGTGCGCGAAGTCGGCGTCGCGGCACTCGTCCCAGGCCAGGCGCCGGCCCGTCTCCAGGCGCAGCGCGTTCGGTTGCGCCGGGGCCAGGTTGTCCAGCGACACGCCGCTGTCGGGCGCCGAGTCATGGAACGTGAACGGGCTGGCGGTCATCGCCGAGATCATGAACACCGACCAGGCGCCGGTCGAGTCGCCGGGCGCCGGCGCGTCGACCAGTGTCGGCGCCACGTACTGGTACGCGGTGTCGCCGCGGCTGGGCACCACGGCCAGGAAGTCCCAGCCGAGCAGCTTGTCGCCACCGGGCGCGGCGTGTTCGGTCGCGACCTGCTTGGCCGAGTCCTGGCGCCGATACACGCCATAGCCGATGACCGGCTGCGCGGCGCCCGGGCGGTCGAAGCGCGACGCCAGCCAGGACAGCCGCAGCGATCCGCCCTGGTCGTTGCCCACATCCGTCAGCGCGAGGAAGCGCGGCGCCGCCCACGCGCCCACGTCCAGCGCGCCGACGCGACCGCACGCCGCCCGATTCGCAGCCGCGCACGGCGAGAGGTCCAGCAGCCGGAAGTCGCCCGCGGCTGCGTCCACGAACAGGGGATCGGCGGTGAAGTTGCCGTTCGCTCCCGCCTGCGGCGCGACGGGGCCGGTCCAATCGCCGCCGGTGTTGCCGTAGAGGTCGCTGCAGGTCAGCGTCACCTGCGGCGCGACCAGGCAGTCGACGGCGGCGCCGTCGTTGAAGGCGATGAGCGTGTTCCCGACATACACCGGGAAGTCCGAGCCGATCTGCAGGCCTTGGGCGTTGCCCGTCAGCGTGGTCCGTTGGATCAGGAGGCGCTGGTTGGCGCTGTGGTTGACGGGCGCAGTCACGCGCAGGCCTGGACCGGCGTTGTCGGCGATGACGCAATCGGTCACCAGGTGGTCCCCGTAGGAGCCGTAGCCCAGCTCGATGCCGCTGCCGCCATTGCCGCGAATGCGGCAGTTGGCGACCGCCTCGCTGGCCCAGCGCTTTTCGGCGGGCAGCGGGCCGTTCCAGAAAGCGACGCCGTGGCCCGCATTGTCGAAGATGTCGCAGTTCTCGATGACGTTGTCGACGTCCCAGCAGGTCACGATGCCCGGGCCCTGATTGCCGTAGATGCTGCAGTTCCGAACGCTGTCCCAGTTGCTCGCCCGGTTGTCGATCCCGCCCAGCGCGTTGTCGTGCACCGAGCCGCCGGCCACGGCCAGGCCGAAATCCGCAGAGGCGCCGGAGTAGAGACCCCAGCCGCCGTTGGCCGCGGCTTCGCCGTCGCTGAAGCGGACGCCGCCCCACATGGCCTCATGCCGCAGGCCGGAACCCAGGTTGCCGATCAGTTGGCACCCGGCCATCTGCAAGCCGTTGAAGCCGTAGACCGTCCAGCCACCCATGGTGCGGACGCCGTGGCCGGTGCCGTCACGGACCTGCGTGTCGGTGAGAGTGCCACCGCCAGCATTGTCGCGGAACAGCACGCCGGTGCCGCAGCGCGTGACCAGGAAGCCGGCCGCCGACACGCGCGTGCCCATGCCGCTCACATCCAGCCCGATCCCGCACGAATCGATCACGCAATTGGCCAGGATCGGAAAGCCGCTGGAGACGCCGATGCCGCGGGCCCCGCCGAAGATGGTCAGGTCCGCGAGCAGCGAAGCCTGGGATTCCCCGGACGGGAACAGGAAGCCGTCGTTGCCGTCGAGGCGAACGACACATTCTTCACGCACCCCGCTGGCCGAGCGGACCTTGATCGCCTTGCCCAGGAAGCTGATCTGCCGATTGCCCTCGCCCGCGTACACGCCGTCGGCCAGCAGGACGATGTCGCCGGAGTCCGCGACCCCAATCGCGTGCTGGATGGTCGCGAACGGCGCCGCGGGCGAGCCTGGGTCCAGGTCGCTGCCACCGGGCGCGACGTGCCACTCGATCGCGGCGACCGGCGAGGCGACGGCAACCAGGACGAACAGGGCCGCAGCGACCAGCGACCGGTCACGCGGCGAAGTGATACTGGATATCATCGATGTGGCTGCCTGTGGCTGGGTCCAAGCCGGATCCCCCGATGCCGGCTGAACTTCATAGAGAATACCACACCCGGCGCGCCGTCGGGGAAGGAATCGCGCGCGGGGGCATCCTACGGACAGGTACGGCGGGGTGTTTCGCGCCGCAAGTTGCGCCGGCGCAAGCGGCTGGAGCTTGCAGTCGGCGACACCTGACAGCGTGCCGCCAATGGCGCCAACATGGCATGACACAATGGCGGGTCGCGGGTGGTGGCTTGCGGTACACTGTGTACAGTTGAGTGGTGGCGTATCCGCAATTCTTTTTTTAACAGCAGCTTATGGCCACAGTCCCCGCGCCGGGTCCGCTGGCACCGTCCATGCGATACCGAGGCGAACCCCACGACTGCGGAACCCGAGGCCGGAGGCCCTTGCCCGATGAAGAACCTGACCGTCAACGCCATGGAAACCCTCCAGCGCGCCCAGGCCAAGGCGTACGAACTGAGCCACGCCCAGCTGGAGCCGCTGCACCTGCTGTGGGCCCTGCTG
>VGXH01000218.1 GCA_016873405.1 bacterium | reverse complement strand
CGCGACGACGACGGAGAGTGGGTCCCCCTGCCGGCGCTCGGGCTGGTGGCGGGACAGCGGCTGGTGGTCGCGCAGGATTCGGTGGCCATGGCGGGCTGGCTGGCCGCCAACCGGGCCGGGCCGCCGGACGCGGGCGGGTGCGGGTCCCCATTGCTGGCGCTGACGCCCTGGCCGGCGCTCAACAACACGGCGCCGGACGGGCGCGCGCGCGCCGACCGGTTGCTGCTCGCCGATTCGCTGGGCGCCGTCCTGGACCATGTCGAACTGGGCGCCGGCGGACGACCGGTGACCGGCGACCGCTCGCTCGAACGCGTGGCTGCCGGCACGGGCGGGGACGCCTCTTCGTCCTGGGCCGAGTCCCTCGCCGCGGCCGGGGCGACGCCGGGCTGCCGCAACAGCGTCGATCCCGCGACCGGCGCCGGCGCCGGAGCGCCCGGCGCGCTGGCCGTGGAGCCGTTGGTCGCCGAGCGGGCTCTCGGACAGGCGGCGGTGCACCTGCGCTTCGAGGTGCCGGCCGCGGCCGCCGGCTGGGATCTGCGCGTGTTCGACGTGGACGGACGACCGGTGCGGGATCTGGGCGGCGACGGGCTGGGGCCCGGTCCGCGGGCCCTGTATTGGGATCTGCGCGACGACCGGGCGCAGGCGGTGGCGGCCGGCGGCTACGTCGTCTCGCTGCGCTGGCGCGGCCACAGCGGCGATCCGGGCGCGCCGCTGCGCCGCCTGGTGGTCGTCCGGTGAGCCGCGGCCGCCGTGGCCCGGCCGCCGCAAGGCGCGGATCACGCCCGCCCGGCTGGACGGTGGCGCTGGTCGGCTTGACCCTGGCCGCGCCGGTCCAAGCCGATGGCCTGCGGCACCTGGACGCCGCCTGGCTGCTGCCGGCCGCGCTGCACGACGTCCTGCTCGAATCGACCGGCTCGGAGCCGGCCGGCGGCGGACCCTGGCTGCGCGCCGGCCAGACGCGGCTGTTCGGCCTGCCGGAACTGCCGGTGCGCCTGCTGGCCGCCGGTGCGGCGGGGTCGGGCTGGGCCGCGGAGGTCGGCTGGGAAACCCTCGGTGGCCCGGCGCTGCGGGACGACCGGTTGACGGCGCGCGGCTCGTTCGGGCGGAACCGGCGCCTGGGCCTGTGGGTCGGGCGGCGCAGCCAGCGACCTGGACCCGGGCCGGCGGGGCGGGCCCTGGCCCTGGACCTGGAACTGCTGGCCGGGGGCCGACAGCCTGGTCTGGGCTCCTGGTCGGCCGGCGTGCGCTGGCCGCTCCTGCGGCTGGCGGACCGCTGGTTGGGGCCCGAATCCGAGACGCGGTTCCAGGCGGCCCTGGCCGCCCCGGGACGGGCGCTGGCGCTGTGCCTGGACCTGGACGCCGACGGGCGGCCGGCGGTCGGCTGGGAGGCTCACGCCGGTCTCGGCGGCGGCCTGGGACTGACCTGGCGGGCCGACCGCGCGAGCGGTGCCCTGGGCGGCGGGCTGCTGTGGCGGCGCGGCCGACTTCGGCTGCGCACGAGCCATCTGGCCCACCCGGAACTCGGCCTGACCCATCGGATCGAGATCTGCGCGGGCAGCCCGGGCGGCGCGCCATGGTGAGCCGGCGCCCACGGCACGCCGGCCCGGGCCGCGCCCGCGCAAGGGGCCTGAAGGCGGCGGTGGTCGGGCTTTTGGCCGCGGCCGCGGCGGCCGCCGCCGCGCAGGAGCCGCCGGCGACGACGGCGGATTCGCTGGGCGGCCAGGAGGTGCCGCCCGAACTGCAGGACGTCGTGGCCGAACTGGAACAGGCCGACCAGCCGCTGCCCTGGCAGGACCTGGGCCTGGCGCTGGCCGAGGGCGCGGCGCCGCCGCGCGCGGCCGGCGTGCCCGCCATGGCGTGGCGCAGCGGCGCCGCGCCGGGCGGCGGTCGGCACGACGCCCGCCTCGACCTCGATTCCCGGCGCTGGGGCGCGCAGGGCGCGCTGCGCATCCGGCCGGATCTGGCGCCGGAGGCGGGCGGGGCCGCCCGGCTCCGGATCGGCGCGGTGGACCTGTGGGCGGGCCACCTGGCCCTGCGTCACGGCTTCGGGTTGACCGGCCAGGCCCCCGGCAGGCGCGGATCCCTGGCCGCCGATGAGGGCTTCGGCGGCGTCTCCGGCGGGCTGGCGGCACGGACCGCTTCAGGAGCGGGAGCCGGCGGCGTGCAGGCCGCCGCGGAACTGGTCCGCGGATCGTGGCGGCTGGCCGGCGCGGGCGGATTGCCGGGGAGGGTGGGCGCCGGACCCCTGTGGGCGGGGCGCGTCGAGCGGGACGACGGCCGCAGCCGCCTGGCGCTGACGGCCGGCGCCGACACGGGCGGCGTCCATGCCGGGGCGGCCGGGCGCCTCGAGCGTTCGCCGCTGACGGTCTGCTGGGAATTGGCCCGGCTGCTGCCGGCGGACGGCTCCCGTGAACTGGCCATGGTGACGGCGCTGACCTGGCGCGCGAACGCACGCCTGCGTCTTGAGCTGATGGCCGGCCTGGCCGACGGCCCCGGACGGGGCGCCACCGCCGTGCTGCCCGCAGGGGCGCGCCGCGGCTGGGCCGCGCGGCTGGCCTGGCGCGACCGTGCCACCGGCGCGCTGGAACTCCTGGCCCAGGGTTCGACCGGCGCGCTGGCGCAGACGGCGGCTCGGCGCCGCTCCGCGGCCGTGCTCGAAGCGGTCTGGGAGAGACGAACGCTCGGCGCGCTGACGGTGCACCTGCGCTGCCGGCGCACGGCGCGCACGGACTTCGAGTGGTCACCGCGGGAACCGTGGCTGCCGGCCACCTCCGGCGAGCCGTTGCTGAAGACATCGTTGAGCGCCGGACTGCACCGCGACAGCGGCGGCCTGCGAGCCGCCGTGCAGTGGCGGTCGTTGAGCGTCACCGGCGGCGCGACCCGGGGGAATCGGCAGTTGCTGGCGCTGTCGGCGAACCGGCGCTGGCCAGGGGGCTGGGAAGCGTGGTGCGACATCGGCGCGGCCTGGGGCGAAAACGTGGACCTCGTGCGGGCGCTGGTCCCGTTGCCGGGCCAGGTGACGGCCCGCCACTGGGGCGCCTGGCGCAGCGAGACGTGCGCCGGGGCCGGCCGCCGCTGGGGCCCGCTTCAGGTGCACGCAGCCGTGGCCCAGCGATGGCCTGAAACCACGGCGCCGGCGTCCGGGCGCGCCGTCTGGGAAGCCTGGCTGCGGGCACGGACCTGCTGGTAGGGGCTGATCGTTCCCGGGCGTCGTTTCCCGGAACCGGGCGCGGCCGCGCGACCTGCAGGTGCGGCGTCAACCCGTCCGCCATCCTGCCGATGCCAGTCGAAGACCGCCGCGGGGCGGCACCGGACCCGAACCGAGGAATGGCCCTTGCTCACCGAGTGTCCCGGCAGTTCGCTGCTGCAAACGTGCCTCGGCCAGGATCTGCTGACGCCCACCGACGAGGCGCTGGACGAAGTCGGAGCGCTGGTTCGGCGCACGGACGACCCCTTCGCGTGGACGCAGTCGCTGGAGTCCCTGCTGCTGGCCGGGCCCGGCGGGCGGCCGGCGCTCGTCGAACGCCTGGCGGCGCTTCAGATGCTGGCGACGGTCGGCGCCGCCGGCGGCGCCCGCCTCCTGGCGGCGTTCTGGATGCAGCCGGACCACGCAGCCTGCGCGGCGGTCCTGGCGGCGGAGCCGGGCCTCGAGCCGCTGGCGGAACTGGTCCGCGCGCGCGAACGCGGCGCCCTGGACCTGCCGCATCTGGCCGGCGCCACGCTGCGGCTGATCTCGCTGGCGGACCAGTTGTGTCAGGAGGGGGTGCGCGACGGCGGCCTGGACCTCGTCACCGCCGCGGCGATCGCGCAGGCCAACCACGGCAACGGACAGGTCGCCCTGCCGGTGGACCGCGCCCTGGCGGCCGTCGTCGCGCGGGTGCTGGCCACGCCGCGGCCCTTCCGCGACGGCCTGCGTGGCGATCTCGGCGGCATCCAGCTGGCGCCGGGGTTCGTCCTGATCGACCTGGAGCAGGAGCCCGCGTATTTCCCGCACGGCTTTCCGGTGCTCATCGACGGCGGGCTGTCGGCCTTCGGCGATCGCTTGCCGACGGCCGACGCCGACAACGGCGCGGCCGATCCGGACGCCGCCGCGGCGAAGCTGGCGCTCGACCGCCTGCGCATGCGCAAGCTCGTGCTGGACAACATCATGTCCACGAGCGTGCTTCTCGAGTACCTGCGAGACCCGAAGGTGACCTCGATTCCCGGCCTGGTGGCCGAGGTCGTCAACCGCACCCGCAACCCCCAGGTGATCGAGGTCGTGGTCGGCAACCGGGCGCTGCACACCGGCTTCGCCAACAAGGCGGTGCCGCTGGCGTGCCTGCGCAGCCCGGTGAACGTCCCGGTCAAGACGTTGCGGAAGTTCATCCACGTCAAGTACGTCTCGAAGGTCGACCTCAAGCGCCTGGCGAATGATCGCACCGGGATTCGGCGGGAGATCGGCGTCGAGATCGCCAAATACCTCGAATCGCTCGCCTAAGGTTGTGCCGCCGAAAATGTGCCCGGCCCGAGGGTTGCCCGGGACGGGCATGAACAACAGCACCGACAGCTTCGTCCCGCCCCACTGCCCCAACTCCAACTGCCATCATCACAATGGCTTGCACCCAGACTGGCGCTTCAAACGCTGTGGCTACTTCTGGAG
>VGXH01000217.1 GCA_016873405.1 bacterium | reverse complement strand
AGCGGCGCCGCAAAGGCGCGACCGTCCCGCAGTTCCAGGCAACGGCCGGCCACCAGCGGCACGAGGTGCCGGTCGTGCGTGATGAACAGCAGCGCCATGCCGCGCGCGCGCCGGACGCGATCCAGCACGGCCAGCAGTTCCCGCTGCACCGTCGTGTCCAGGCTCGCGGTCGGCTCGTCGGCGATCAGCAGGCGCGGCCGGCAGGCCAGCGCCGCGGCCAGCAGCACGCGCTGCCGCATCCCGCCGCTCAGTTCGTGCGGCCAGGCCCCGAGCAGGCCGCGCGGGTCCGGCAGCTCCAGTTCGGCCAGAAGCGCCGCGGCGCAGTCGCGGGCGCCGGCGCGGTCGAGTCGCTGATGACGGCGCGCCGCTTCGCCGACCTGGGCGCCCACCGTCAGCAGGGGATTGAGCGCGCCGAGCGGCTCCTGCGGCAGCCAGGTCAGCCCCCCGCCGCGCAGCGCGGCCCAGCCGCCCGGGCGCAGGCGCGCCTCGGTTCCCTCCCACAGCACGCGACCGCCGGCGCGGGCCGACCGCGGCAGCAGGCCCAGCGCCGCGCGCGCCAGCATCGTCTTGCCCGCGCCCGACGGCCCCACCAGCGCCACGGCCTCGCCGGCGGCCACGGCCAGGTCCAGCCCGTCCAGCACCGGCCGTTCGGCGCCGGCGAACTCCAGCCGGAAGGACTCCAGGCGCAGCAGGTCAGCCATCGCGCCCGCCTTCCTGCCGTGGATCCAGCCGCGCGCGCAGCCCGTCGCCCAGCAGGTTGCAGCCGACCACCGTCAGCGCCAGCGCCAGACCGGGGAACGTCGACAGCCACCAGGCTTCCAGCAGGACCGCGCGGCCGGCCTGGATCATCGCGCCCCAGCTGACGGCCGGTTCCTGCGCTCCGAGGCCGAGGAACGACAGGAAGGACTCGGTCAGGATCGCCGAACCCACGCGCAGCGAGGCCGCCACGATCACCGTCGGCCACAGGGCCGGCAGGATGTGGCGCAGGTTCACGCGCCACGGCGACAGGCCCAGGCCGCGCGCGGCGGCCACGTACTCGCGCTCGCGCAGCGACAGGGTCTCGGCGCGCACCAGGCGCGCGACCCCCATCCACCCGGTCAGGCCGATGACCGCCATCGTCAGGGCCAGGCTCGGCCGGGTCAGCGAGACGATCAGCAGCACCAGGAAGATGCGCGGAAACGCCAGGCAGGCGTCCGTCAGCGTCATCAGGAGCCGGTCGAGCCAGCGCGGCCCGGCGCCGGCGGCCAGGCCCACGGCGGTGCCGACGCCGACGGCGACCAGCGCGCACAGCCAGCCGGCGAGCAGCGAGACGCGGCTGCCGTGCACCAGCCTCGCCAGGACGTCGCGGCCCAGCACGTCGGTGCCCAGCGGATGCTCCGCCGACGGCCCGAGCAGGCGGTCGGTCGCGGCGCCCAGCGCCGAGGGATCGCCGGGCGCGAGCAGCGGCGCCAGCAGCGCGACCAGCGTCACGATCGCCAGCACGGCGGCCCCCGCGCGCAGGGCCGGCGCGCCGGCCAGTCGCCGGCGCATGGCCGGCCCGGCGGCGGCCGCGCGCGGCAGCGGGGACGCCGTCGCGCTCATGAGGTGACCTGGCCGGACAGACGCACGCGCGGATCCGCGCGCCGGCAGCCCAGATCCGCCAGCAGCGAACCGACCGTCACCAGCACGGCCGACAGCAGCGTCACGGCCATCACCACCGGGAAGTCGCGCGCCCCGATCGCCTCGACCGCCACGCGGCCCAGCCCGGGCCAGCCGAAGACCACCTCGACCACGACGGCGCCGCCCAGCAGCTGCGGCAACTGCAATCCGGCCAGGGTCACCAGCGGCAGCAGGGCGTGCGGCAGCGCGTGGCGCCACAGGAGGCGCCGCTCGCCGATGCCGCGGGCGCGCGCGGCCAGGATGAAGTCCTGGCCCAGCGCCTCGTCCAGCGCCGCCCGCGCGTAACGGGCGGTCGCCATGAACGAACCCAGCGCCAACGTCAGCGCCGGCAGCGCGAGGTGACGCAGCAGATCGAGCAGACGCGCCCCGGCCGGCAGCAGCGCGGCGTCGGCGGCGTGCATGCCGCCGGCGGGCAGCCAACCCAGCTGGCGGGCGAACAGCAGGATCAGCATGAGACCCAGCCAGAAGCCGGGCAGCGACAGCAGCACCAGCCCCGCGCCGCCGAGCAGGTGATCCAGCGCGCTGCCGCGTCGCGCGGCCATCACGACCGCCGCCGGCAGGGCCAGGCACAGGTGCAGCAGCCAGCCGGTGAGCGAAAGCAGCAGCGTGGGCCCGATCGCCTCGCGGACGATGTCCGCCACCGGCCGCTGCTGGCGCAGGCTGGTGCCCAGGTCCCCGCGCAGGCAGCCCGCGACCCACCGCACGTACTGGCCGGCCAGGGGCTCGTCCAGGCCCAGGCGCTGGCGCAGCAGTTCGCGGTCCCGCGCCTCGACGCTCTCGGTGACGCCGGCCTCGAGCGGGTCGCCCGGCGCCAGGCGCACGACCGCGAAGACCATCGTCATCAACAGGACGATCATCAGCAGGGAGGCGAGCAGGCGGCGCGCGAGCCAGCGGGCCATGTCCGTCCTTCGTGGGCCGTGGTGGCGGAGCGCTGATAGTAGGAACGCACCGGCTCGGCGGTCAAGCGCAGGCCGGCGAGCAGGCCGGCGCGCAGGCCGGCGCGCAGGCCGGCGCGGACCCGGCCGCCGGGCGGGTCCGATCGTGCAACGCGCACGATCCCGGCCGGCGTTCCCGACGCTTGCGCACGGCTTCCCCTTCTTCCCCGGCGGTCCCGGGCTGGACCGCCGGCTCCCGTCCGCTCCCCGTCGTTCCGCGCCGCTCCGCGTCGTGCCCCGCGCGGGCCCGGACCCGGCGCGGCCGGCCGCCGGTACGGATCTTTCAGCGACCGGTCGCCGAACCCGCACGCGGATCGTGGCGGCGACCGTGCCGCCCGGGGACCAACCGAGGGGATCACCATGGCGATGCGAGTGAACGAAACGAGCGGACCGGACGCGCCTCGGCGCCGACCGACCGGAGCGCTGCCCCTGGCGGCGCTGTTCCTGGCGGCGCTGTCCCTGGCGGCGCTGTCCGGCTGCCAGGTCAACGAACCGGCGATGCCGACCTTCGACACCACGCTCAGCCTGCCGCTGGGCGTCGAACGGCTGGACGTGGCCGACGCCGTCGACAGCGAGGACTTCCTGGGCGTCGGCCCGGACGGCGCGCTGCTGCTGGAGATCGAGGGCGATCCGGACACGCTCAGCTTCGACTTCGATCTCAGCGCGGAGATCGCCGCGCAATCCATGAGCCAGGGTCTCGGCTCCTTCGATCTGGCTCCGGTGGGCCCGCTGACCTACGGCTTCCAGTTGCAGGAAGTCTGGGCTCCGGCCGCCGGCGCGAACGGCCTGGTGACCGTCGTCCCGGCGTTTCCGCTGGCGGCCACCAGCCCCGACCAGGACATCCCCGAGATCACGTCGGCCACCCTGGCGGCCGGCGCCGCCACGGTCACGGTGACCAACGGGCTGCCGGTGCCGATCTCCGCGAGCGGCGGCCCCGACCAGCTCGAGATCGTTCTCGAGGGCCCCGGCGGCGCCTTCTTCGCGAGTTTCCTCTTCGCCGAGATCGCGCCCGGCGCCGCGCAGACCCGCACCTTCGACCTGGCCGGCGCCGTGATGCCCGACCGGCTGCGCGTGCGCCTGGCCGGCGGGTCGCCGGGGTCGAACGGACAGCTGGTCACCGTCAACGGCACCGACGCCCTGGACGTGTCGGCGTCGTTCACCGGCCTGCTCGTCTCGTCGGCGACGGCCGTCGTCGGCGCCCAGTCCTTCAGCACCACGTTCGCCTCGCCGCTGCCGTCCGGCTACGAGGTGACCGAGGCGGTCGTGGCCACGGGCGGGACCACGCTGCAGGTGGCCAACTCGATGCCCGTCCCCTGCACCGCGACCCTGACCTGGGGCGCCCTGCGCACCGCCGGCGGCGCGCCGCTGGTGCAGCAGTTCACGCTGGCCGCGGGTCAGACGACCTCGCGCGCCATCGATTTCGCGGGCTGCCGGCTGGCCGACGGCGGCCTGCCGCTGACGTCGCTCGACGCCGCCGTGGTCGTGTCCTCGCCCGGCAGCGGGGGCCAGCCGGTGACGATGGATGCCGGCGACGGCCTGACCGCGTCGCTGGCGGCGGCCGTGATCTCGTTCGCGAGCGTCACGGGCGTCGTGCCCGAATCGGTGGTCGAACTGGAACCTTCCGTGCAGGACATCGACATGCCGGACGAGCTGACCGGACTGGAGCTGACCGCGGCGCGCCTGGTTCTGCGGCTGGAAACGGCGGCTTCGCTGCCGGGCCGCATCGACCTGACGCTGCGCGGGGTGTCCGGCAGCGGCGCGGTGAGGGAACTCAACATCGCCGAAGTGCTCGACCAGGGCGCGGGCAAGGCCCTGACCGAAATCGTCCTGGACGAGAAGAACAGCGCCATCGTCGATTTCCTGAACAACCTGCCCGAGCGCGTGACGCTGGCGGGCGAGGTGCGCCTGGGCGGCGGGGGCGCGCTCGGCACGGTGCGCGCCGGCGACATGGCCCTGTTCACGTGGCGGATCACCGCGCCGTTCGAGATCGTGATCGACGACGCCACGTTGCGGAGCGACCCCGAAGCGCTGGACATCGACTCCGACCTGCGGGAGAC
>VGXH01000216.1 GCA_016873405.1 bacterium | reverse complement strand
AAAAAGACCGCTCGACTCGAACACGCGGCAGACCGTGCGCACGAAGTCCTCGAGACGCTCGACCTCGTTGTAGGTGGGCACGACCATCGACAACTGTGGGTTCTCGGTCACGCGCGCTCCCTCGCCACGGCTCGGACGCCGGCCCGGTGCCGCCGAACCCTTACGGTATGATATCCCTCGTCTCGAGGCAATGTCGGTGACGACGGATCGACGGACTCGTGCGGCCTGGATCGTGCTGGCCCTGCTCGTGCTGGTGCGCGTGCCCTCGCTCGTCCAGCCCGCCGGCGCCGATCAGGACTTGTACGCGTACGTCGGGCAGGAGATCCTGCGGGGTGGCCTGCCGTACGTCGATGCCTGGGATCAGAAGCCGCCGGGCATCCACTACGTCTACGCCGCGCTCTTCGCAATCTGGCCGCACGAGTCCGTGATCAATGCCGCCGACCTGGCCGCGGCCGTCGCGGCCGCCTGGCTCCTGCTGCTGATCGAGCGGCGGTTGGCCGGCGGGCCGGGGCTGGTCGCGCCCATCGTCTTTCTGCTGCTTGGCAATCCCGCGTTCTCCCGCCTCGGTGGCATCCGGATCCGCGCGCAGTGCGAGACGTTCATCGCCGTGGCCGTGGCGGGCGCGATCGTGCTGCTGTGGCAGCGCGTGCACGGCTCAGCGCCGGCCGCCGCCTGGCGATCGCGCGGGGCGGCGATCGGCGCCGGCGTGCTGCTGGGTGTCGCGTTCACCTTGAAGTACAACGCCGGCGTGTTCGCGGTGAGTCTGGCGGCAGCCGCGGCGGTGTGGCGCCTGCAGCGCCGCGCCACCGACCCGGCGTGGTGCCGCCTGGCGGCCGCCGACACGGCCTGGATGGCGTTGGGTTCGTGGATCCCGATCGCCGTCCTGATCGGCGGCCTGAGCCTGGCCGGTGCCGGCGTGGATCTCTGGCACGCCACGCTGACGTACAACCTGCGCTACTCTGGCGAAACGTACGGCGGCGCAGCCGACCTCGTGCGGTACGCGTTGACCTTTCCCATCCAGCAGGCGCGTGTGGACGGACTGTGGCTGCTGGGCGGCGCAGGGTGCGCGGTGCTGCTCACGCGACTCCGCCACGGCGCCGCGTGGGTCGCCCTGGCCTGGGTTGCCGCCGCCTGCTTCTCCATCGTCATCAACGGCGGCCGCGGGTTGCCACAGTACTTCGTCCAGGCCAACCCGGCGCTGGCCCTCGCCGCCGGCCTCGGCGCGCGGGCCGTGTGGGCAGTGGCGCGCCCGCGATGGGTTCGCATCGCCCTCGTGCTGGTGGCTGGACTGGCCCTGTCACGGGTGGTGCAGGTGACGAAGGCAATGGACTACACGTGGTCCGACGCCAGGCACATGGCAGGACTGGTGCCGCGCGAGGCGTATCTCGTGCGGTTCGGCGGGCAGCGTGTCACCGACAAACACGCGCCGGCTGCGCTGCGGCGGCTGGCCGCGTATCTGCGCGAACACAGCGCAGCGGACGACCCTGTCCTCGTGTTCGGCTTTTCGCAGGGCGCGCTGGTCCAGGCCCGGCGCCGCAGTGCCACGCGGTTCTTCTGGAGCCGGCCGCTGGTCGTGGGCTTCCTTGACGGACAGCCAGGTTACGGCGCGGCCGGTCTGATCGGCGACCTGCGGCGCCGCCCGCCGGCGGTGGTCGCGCTCCAGCGCCAGGATTGGCAACTCGAGGGCACCGACTCGGCCGGGTACTTCAACACCCAGCCGTCATTGTCGGCCTGGCTGCACGCGGGGTACACACGCCAACCTGACCTACCGCCGTACGAGCTGTGGGTGAGGAACGCCCGATGAGCGGCCTGGAGCGTCACACACACGATGCGCTGGACCCGGACATCGACCGGCGCACGTATCGCTGGACGCTGGCCGCGATCGTGGCCATCGCCGTCCTGCTGCGGGCCCTGTTCCCGTTGGCCGATCCGCCCTGGCACGCGCCGTCGGGCATTGTCTGGCACGACGAAGGCGCGTGGACACACAACGCGCGCAACATGGCGCTGTACGGACAGTGGGAAACCGACCGTTGGAACCCCATGTACCTCACGCCCGTGTTCACGGGATTCGAGTACCTCGCGTTCCGCCTCTTCGGCGTCGGTCTGTGGCAGGCGCGCCTGGTGTCCGAGGTCTTCGGCGTCCTGTCGGTCCTGTGGCTGGCCGGTGCGCTGCGCCTGGCCGTCGGGCGCGCGGCGGCGCTGTGCGGAGCGGCCCTGATCGCCACGAACTACGTGTGGGTGATGTGGAGCCGGGCGGCGCTGCTCGAGCCCACGATGGTCGCGTTCATGGTGGCGTCGTTGTACGCGTACGGCCGGGCCCACGTGTCGAAGCCGTGGGTCTGGGGTCCGGTGGCCGGCGCGTGCGCGGTGTTGTCGTTCTTTGCCAAAGCGGCAGCCGCCTTCTTCATCGCCGCACTGGCCGCTGAGGCCACGTGGGCGGCGTGGAAGGCCTGGCGTGAGGCGCGGCGCGCCGGGCGCCCGTGGCGCCCGATGGACCCAGGTGCCGCCGCCGCCCTCGGCCTCGGCGCGGCCGGCGTCGTGGCGTTGGCCGTCTTCGTCATCCCGCACTGGCACGAGTTCCGGTTCTACAACTGGGAGATGTCCGTCACGCGCAAGCCGAGCTACACGTGGGGCGCGCTGGTGGACCGCGCCAGCTGGTTCCCGGTCCTGCACGACTTCTTCACGAGGATGTGGGTAGTGCTCCTGATCGCGGCCGGCGCGTGCGCCAGCCTGGCCGCCCGATGGCCACGCGTGACGCCCGTCGAACGGCTGGCCGTCGCGTGGATCGTGCTGGGGATCGCCGAGTTGATTCTTCACGATGTCGGCAACGAGCGGCGGCTGGTGTTCCTGGTGCCACCGCTCGCGCTGCTGGCCGCCGTGGTCCTGGCCCGGGATCGCCGGCTGCTGGACGAGGGTGTGGCCCGCATCACCCGCCGGCACGTGGCCGCTCTCGTCCCCGTGATCCTCTACGCGCTCTACGTCCTGACGGGTCCGATCGCCCGCCTGGCATTCATCTACGAGATCAGGCCCGGCGTGCGCCTGGCGGCGGGATTGGCGGTGGCGCTCGGCATCCTCATCTTCGCTACCTGGCCGGCCCCGGCCGTCTGGTTGTCGCGGACGCGCTGGTCGTGGCGGGGTTCGGTGGCCGTCGTGGCCATCGTGGTCGCCGGAGACCTCCTCCAGTTCACCCAGTGGGCCGCCACACGGACGTCGCACAACTACCAGGCCATGGTCGCGCTGCGCGACTGGCTGCCCGCGGGCACGCTCGTCCACGGCAAGCTGGCCAACGGGCTGGCGCTGGAGAGCGGCATCCGTCCCGTCTTCGTCGGCCGTGGTTTCGGCAACTACGCCGACCGGCTCGACCGCGAGGACGTCCGGTATGTCCTGACGTACACCCGGCCGTACCTCGGCTACGAGGGGCGCGTGATCCGCGACGTCCTCGACGACCGGCCGTGGCGGATCGTGAGGACGTTCACTGTCGCCGAATCCCCAAGCGGCGACGATGAGGCCGCGCTGATCGAGAAGTTGCCTCGGCCGGCTGGCGCCCTCCGATGAGGCGCGGGCTCACCATCGCCGCGGCGGTTCTGGTGACGGCGCTGGTGGCCGCGGCGTACGGGCCGGCCGTGGACACCGCGGCGGGCTTCGTGTCGGACGACTTCATGATCCTCCAGCGTGTCCGCGATGCCGGCGGCCTCGCCGGCGCGGGCACGTACTTCAGCCAGTCGTACTACGAGTACTACCGGCCTCTCGGCTTTCTCATGTTCGCGGCTGACTGGACGTGGTGGGGCGCCGACGCCCGCGCCTCGCATGCCGTGTCGGTGCTGCTGCACGTGCTGAACACCCTGCTCGTGCTGGTCCTGGCCGCACGACTCGCCGGGCTGCGGGCCGGCGTGATCGCCGCGGCGTTGTTCGGCGTCCACGTGGCGCACCACGAAGCCGTCTACTGGTTTGCCGCACGTTTCGATCTGCTGGCCACGGCGGGTGTGCTCGCGGCGCTCGTCGCGCTGACGTCCCGCCACCGAGCCTCCACGGCCCTGGCCGGGCTGTTCTTCTTCGCGGCGCTGCTCGCCAAGGAATCGGCGGTGACCTTCCCCATCGTGGCCGCCGCCGCCGTTCTCCTGATCCAGGGCGGCAGCGTCCGTCGTGTCGGCCGTGTGTTGCTGTGGCTCGGGGCGCTCGCGGCGGTGTACGTCGTGATGCGCCAGGCGTCGGGGCTGCCATCGATGGGCGGAGCCGCGCGTCTCCCGAAACTGGCAGCGCTCGGCGCGCTGCCGCTGCTGCTCCTGGCGGCCGCGCATCCCGCCGCGCAACCCCTTCTGGGGTGGGTGCGCCGGCGGGCCTGGTGGTGGGGCGCGGGCGTCGCCCTCGCCGCGGCGGCAGCGTTCTGGGCTTCCTCGGCGCAACCCGGCGCCGGCGCGCTGCGCGGGGCACTGGCGGCGGCCGGGTTCGCCGCGGCGCATACGTTCTCACCCGTGGCGCTGGACCAGGCCCTGATGCCGCTGCCGTCGTGGCTGGCCGCCGTCGGAACCGTGGCCGTCGCGCTCGCGGCGCTGGTCGGCAGCGCGGTCTGCCGTTCTCGCGTGCCGGCGTTCCTCATGTGGTTCGCGCTGGCCGCCTACATCCCCGTGTCGAGCATGACCGAGGGCACGCGGTAC
>VGXH01000215.1 GCA_016873405.1 bacterium | reverse complement strand
CAGCACTACCAGTGGCAGGGCGAGACACCGGCGCTCGTCAACGCGAAGGGCCGGCGCCTCGGCAAGCTGAACACGATGAACGATTTCTGCACGAACCCGCTCGCCAGCTGGATCGGCAACGCGGCCAACAGCGACGGCAAGGTCATCGCGCAGGGTTGCTCCAAGTGCCACGCCGGCCTGGGCCTCAGACCGGAGCCGACGCTCTCGCGCGCGCAGCTCGAGAACATCGACTGCCTGATCTGCCACGCCTCCGGCTACCGCCGGGATCTGTACCAGGACGACGCCGGGACCTGGGCCTGGAAGCCCATCCTCTGGCGGAACCAGCCCGGCCTCGATTCCGTCGCCAAGCGCATCTCGATGCCCAAGCGGGCGATGTGCCTGCGCTGCCACGCCGGCGCGGGGGGCGGCCCGAACTTCAAGCGCGGCGACCTGGAATACGAGCTGGCCGACTGCTCGCCGGAGTTCGACGTGCACATGGCGTCCGGCGGCAACAACCTGGAGTGCGTCGATTGCCACCGCGGCAAGGACCACCGGGTGCGCGGCCGCGGCTCCGACCTGTCGGGCACCGACAGCCCCGACGACCCGCTCGACTGCGAGACCTGCCACGACGCTCGCCCGCACGGCGTCGCGATCCTCGATCGCCACACCGACCGCGTGAACTGCACGGTGTGCCACATCCCGACGTTCGCGAAGAAGGACCCGACGGACATGGTCCGGGACTGGTCGACGCCGTACCGCCACGAGGCCGCCAACAAGTGGTCGGCGACGATCACCATGGGCCAGGACGTCACGCCGGTGTACGCGTGGTTCAACGGCAAGAGCCGGGTGACCCTGATGGGCGAGTCCGTCCAGCCCGGGCCGGACGGCGCCGTCACCTTGATGCGGCCGGAGGGCAGCCGCCAAGACAAGTCGGCCAAGATCCACGCCTTCAAGCTGCACCAGGCGAAGTTGCCCCTGCTCGAGGATCGCGGCTGGCTGGTGCCTCTGGCGGTCGACGAGTTCTTCATCGACGGCGACCTGCACAAGGCCGTGGTCGAGGGCGCCGAGGCCGCCTACGGGGTGCACGACGCTGCGTATCGCTGGGCGCCGGTCCAGCGCTACATGGGCATCTTCCACGAGGTGCAGCCGGCCGAGCGCGCGCTCGAGTGCCTGGACTGCCACCGCGAGGGCGGACGCCTGGACTGGCGGGCCTTGGGCTACAAGGGCGATCCCATGCTGGAGGCGATCCGGTAGGCGCCGTCGCCGCGGGGCCGCCCCGGCGACGGCGCGCGCGTCGTCAGGCCGGGGCGCGGTCCGTCAGCTGGCGGCCCGCGGGCTGCCCCGTCCGCCACTCACCGTCGATCCTGAACCGCACCCGGTCGTAGCCCTCGTCGATCAGCGCCTGCACCGCCGCGCGGTCGGGCCCGGTCAGCACCATGACCCCGGCCCTCTCGCCGTGGCTGCGGATGACGGGGATCTCGTCGCCGGGCTGGTAGGACAGCTCCAGCTTCACCACGCCCGGCTTCGCGCGGAAGTCGGGCGGCACGTCCACGGCTTCCAGATGCCCCGCCGGCGGGAAGAAGTAGCGGTTGGCCACGGTCACGGCGCGCGCCGGCCGCAGCGCCGCCCAGTCGGGCTCGCGGCCCAGGGCGATGTCGATCACCGCGCGCACGTAGTTGACGCCGGTGCCCAGGGGGACCAGGCCGGCGCTGAAGTCGCCGCCGGACAGGCGGGCGGCCATCTCGATCATCAGCGGGCCGCGCCGCGGACACACCACCACATCGCCCTTGCCGACGCCGCTGTCGATGCCCAGGGCGCGGGCGGCGTCCTCGACCAGGCGCTCGACCTCGGTCTGCAGGGGGGCGCCCGCGAAGCGCGACGGCAGCCAGCCGCCGTTCTCCAGGATCTGCGGGTGGTAGGGTTCCATGCCCTCGTAGAGGCGGTCGGCGAAGCCGGGCGTGACGGCGCGGCCGCGCCAGACGACGGTCTCGGTGGAGATCTGCGGCCCGGGCACGAACTCTTCCAGCAGGAGGGCGCCGCTGCGGCCCTGCTCCCGCGCATGCCGCACGGCCTCGTCGATCTGCGCATCGTGGGCCAGCACGCGCACGCCGCGCGAGCCGGCGCGGTCGGTGGGCTTGATCACGACCTGGCGGCAGTCCCAGTGGCGCCACAGGCGGCGCACGTCGTTCGCGTCGCGCACGGCGGCGAAGCGCGGCACGTCCACGCCGCGCTCGGCGAAGCGCTCCTTCATCGCCAGCTTGTCGGTGGCCAGGCGGCCGGTCTCCGCCGAAGGCCCGCACCAGCCGCAGCGCGCGGCGATCGCCGCCACCAGGTGCGGCACGTCGCTGCCCATGGTGGCCACGCCGCGCAGGTCCTCGCCGGCGGCGCGCTGGGCGTCCAGCCAGGCGAAGACGGCGGGCAGGTCCGAGAAGTCGATCGCCGCGGCCAGGTGCGCCGCGCCCAGGCCCGGCGCGCGCGCGTTGCCGTCCAGGCAGGCGGTGCGCAGGCCCATGTCGCGGGCGGTCTGCAGCATGAAGAGCTGGTCGGCGCTGCCGCCCAGCACCAGCAGGCAGGGCGCGCTCACGGCAGCACCGCGCCGCCGGCCACGCTCAGCACCTGGCCGGTCATGTAGTTCTGCTCGTCCGCGGCCAGGAAGACGCAGGCGCTGGCCACGTCGCCCAGCTGGCCTGGTCGCTTGAGCAACGTCAGCGAGACGACCTTCTGGCCGCCGGGGCCGCGCAGCTCGTCGCGCGTCAGGTCGGTCTCGATGATGCCGGGAGCCACGGCGTTGACCAGGATGCCGTGCTCGGCGCCGTAGCGCGCCACCGCGGCCGTCAGCGAGATGAGCCCGGCCTTGCTGACCGCGTAGTGCACCGTCTTGGGCCCGTGGTACTGGCCCGCCACCGAGGCGATGTTGATGATGCGCCCGCCGCGCGGCTTGAGGTGCGCGAACGCTTCCTGGCAGCAGATGAACGGACCCTTGAGGTTCGTCGCCAGGATGTCGTCCCAGTCCTGGTCGGTGATCTCCTCGAAGAGGCAGACGCGGTTGATGCCGGCGTTGTTGACCAGGACGTCCAGGCGGCCGAAGCGGTCGCTGGTCCGCGCGAACAGGTCGCGCACCTCGGCGCGGCGCGTGACGTCGGCCTTGACGACCAGCGCGCGAACGCCGAGCGCCTCCACGGCGGCGGCGCACGAGTGGGCGGCGGCCTCGTCCTGGCGGTAGTTCACGACGACGTGGGCGCCCTCGCGCGCGAAGCGCTCGGCGATGGCGCGGCCGATGCCGCGACCGGCTCCCGTGATCACCGCGACCTTGTCCTGCAGGCGCATGTCGGCTCCCTGGTTCGGCGGCGCTGGCGGGCCTGTCACGACCGGGGCTGGGCGGGCCGGGGCCACGCCTGCCCGGATACCGGCCACCGGGTGCGGCGGGGCGGCCACGGTCGGTGGTCGTCGCGCATGCCCGCCGGGTTTGCCCGCTTCGTTGCAGGAACCGGACCAGCGGCCGCCGGGCGGCGCCGCAGCCGACGCTGGCGTCCCGGCCCGCGATCCCGTTCAATGGGGCGGCGGGGGCAGGCAACGTTTTCCGCCAAGGAGGCAGGATGGGCAGCGTGGGCAGGATGGGCAGCGTGGGCAAGATGGGCAGCGTGGGCAAGATGGGCAGCATGGGCAAGATGGGCAGGCTGACGCGGAAGAGCCTCATGTGCGCGCTGCTCGCGGCGGCGCTCATGATCCTGGCGACTGCGGCCGCGACGGCGGCGACGCCGCATCCGTTGGTGGCGGCCTGGGGCCGGGCCGTGGCGGCCGCGGAGGCCGGCGACTGGCCCGCCTACCTGCAGGCCTGCGAGCAGGGCCTGGCGCTGGCGCCGGGCCAGCCCGCGCTGCAGCGGCGCCGGGCCGAGGCGCTGGCGCAGCTGGGGCGCGGCGACGAGGCGCTGGTCGCCCTGCGCGCCCTGGGCCGCTGGGGCGTGGCGGCGGACCTGACCGGGAGCGCGCTGCTGGAGCCGCTGCGGGGGCGCGAGGACTGGCCGCGGCTGCTCGCCGAGACGGCCGCCGCCCTGGCCCCGCGCGGCGAGCCGCGGACCACGTTCACCACCGCGGCCGACCTGGTGCCCGAGGGTCTGGCCTGGGATCCCGTCGGCGACGTCTTCTACGTGAGCAGCGTCGCCGCGCGCAAGATCGTGCGCGTGGGGCGCGACGGCGCCGCCGTCGACTTCATCGCGCCGGGCGCGCACGGCTACCTGGCCGGGCTGGGGCTGGCCGTCGATGCGGAGCGCCGGCGCCTGTGGGCCGTCAGCGCGGCGCAGCCGGACGACGGCCTGTTCGACGCGGCGACCAACCACAGTTCGGCGGTGCATGTCTTCGATCTGGACTCCGGCGCGCTGCTGTGGCGCCACGTGACCGCGGCTGCGGACAGCGCCGGCTTCAACGACGTCTGCGTACTGCCGGACGGCGGCGCCGCGGTCTCGGTGAGCGATCGCGGCCAGGTGCTGCGCTTCGCCGCCGCCGCCGGCGCGCCCGCGGCATTGACGGCGCCGGGCAGCGTGCCCGGCGCCAACGGCCTGTGCGTGGGCCCGGGCGGCGACGGCCTGTACGTCTCGGCGTACGTGCTCGGCGTGGTGCGCGTGGATCTTGTGACCGGCGCCGTGACGGCCGCCGCGATGCCTGGCGCGGACTTCACGACCGTCGGCGTGGACGGCCTCTA
>VGXH01000214.1 GCA_016873405.1 bacterium | reverse complement strand
CCCAGCCGTCTGGGCCGCCCCGCCTGACGCGGGGGTTTGCCCGGACCGGAATGGCGGACTATTTTCGGCCGGTCCCGCCGGCGGCCCCGTCAGGTGGCGAGCGCGGGACCCGACCCTGCCTTCGAACCGAGGAGAGGTCCCGTGAAGAAGCTCCCGTTCATCTCGCCGCTGTTCGTGCTCGCGCTGACCGCCGCCCTGGCCGGTTGCGGCGACAAGGCGGGCGGCAACGCCCAGGCCACGACCGGCGGCCAGCCCGCCGCGACCGCAGCCGGGGACCAGGCCGCGGCCATGCCCGCCGCCAGGCCCGGCACCTGGCAGGGCACCGTGGCCGAGACGATGGACTCGGGCGGCTACACCTACGTGCTGCTGGACACCGGCGCGCAGAAGATCTGGTGCGCCACCACGCAGACCCCGGTCGCCGTGGGCGACCAGGTCACCGTCCCGCAGGGCCAGCTGATGGTCGATTTCCGCAGCGCGACGCTCGATCGCACGTTCCCGGAGATCTACTTCGCCAGCGCCGTCTGGAAGAGGGGCAGCGAGCCCACGGGCGACGCGGCCCAGGGCGGCCTGCCGGGGGGCCACCCCGTCGCGGGCGGCGATCCCCACGGCGGCGCCGGCGGCGCGATGCCGACGGGCATGGGCGGCGGCCCCGCCGGCGGCGGCCAACTGTCGCTGGACGACCAGCACGTGACCGGCATCCAGAAGGCGGCCGGCGGCTACCAGGTGGGCGAGATCCACGCCCGGGGCGCCGAGCTGAACGGCAAGACGGTCAAGGTGCGCGCCCGTGTCGTCAAGTTCTCGCCGAACATCATGGGCACCAACTGGGTGCACATCCAGGACGGCTCGGGCCAGGGGGCGACGGTCGACCTGACCGTGACCACCGCCGAGATCGTCGCCGTGGGCGACGTCATCGTGGCCGAGGGCGTGCTGGCGGTGAACAAGGACTTCGGGGCCGGCTACGTCTATGCCGCCATCATCGAGAAGGCGGCGGTGACGAAGGAGTAGCGGCCCGAGTGCCGCTGGTCCCGACCTCGCTGCCCATCGGAAGGATCCCGGGCTGTCCTCGCCCCTTTGGGGCTGCGGATTGCCCGGGATCCTTCCGATGGGCAGCGAGGTCGACTAGCGGACGCGCGGGCCGCTGCTCCTTTGGCGCCGACGCCTTGCGGGGGGAAGGGCAAATGGGGCGTGACGAGCCGTTGGGTGTGGGGGTAGAGTGCGGGCATGAGTGACGCCGACAAACTTGCCTATCTGGACAAGGTGCCGTCGAAGCGGCGGCCGCCACGGCGCGTCGTGCTGGCGATCGTCGGGGCCGTCGTGGTCGTGGCCGTGCTGGCGGTGCTGTCGGCCTTCCGCAATCCGGTCGTCGGGAGCGCGAGCGTGCTGGGCCTGTGCCTCGAGGTGAAGGCCGAGAACGTGGCCCGCGACGACCAGGGCCGCGCGCTGGCGCGCGTGCTGGTCGCCACGCCCGACAGCACCGATGTGGAACTCCTGCTGCCGCCGCCGTTGCCGCGCCCCGGCGACTTCCTGCCGCTGGTGGTCGACGAGTACAAGCGGGGCAACAAGGACTACGCGGTGGATGCCGCCAAGTGGGCGGCGGAGGGGCCGCTGTAGGGAACGAGGTGCGTGCCGTCGAAATTGTGTCTGGGTCTGCAGGGACCCCGCGTCATCCGCGGCCCGAAGGGCGAGGACATCGCGGGGTCCCTGCTTGCGCGGGCGTTGCCGACGAACGCCTCAGCTGTGCTTCTTCAGATACGACGCCACGCCCTCGGCCGTCGGCTTCATGGCCTCATCGCCCTTCTTCCAGTTCGCCGGGCAGACCTCGCCGTGCTGCTCGAGGTGCTGCAGCGCATCGACCAGGCGCAGCATCTCGTCCACGTTGCGGCCCAGGCCCAGGGCGTTGACCGTGCTGTGCTGGACGATGCCGTTCTTGTCGATCAGGAACGTGCCGCGCAGGGCCATGCCGCCCTCGAGCAGCAGGCCGTAGTCCTGGCTGATCGTCTTCTGGAAGTCGGCCACCAGCGGGTACTGGATGTTGCCGATGCCGCCGTTCTCGGGCTTGGTGTTCTTCCACGCCCAGTGGCTGAAATGGCTGTCGGTGCTGACGCCGATGACCTCGCAGTTCCGCTTCTTGAACTCGGCGAGCGCCTTGTCGAAGGCGATGATCTCGGAAGGGCACACGAAGGTGAAGTCCAGCGGGTAGAAGAACATCACGACGTACTTGCCGCGGTAGTCCGACAGCTTGAATTCCTTGTTGAAGCTGTTGTCCGGCATGACGGCGGTCGCGGTGAAGTCGGGGGCCTCGGTGGCCACCAGCGGCACGGGGATGAAATCGAAGTCCATGTCGTCCATCGTCTTTCTCCTTTGGTCGTCTCGCGAGTGACGGCGCCGGCGGGCGCCTGGTGAACGTCGTCGTGCCCTGGTGGGGCGAGATCTCAGGGGCGCCCCGCGGCCCCGCACGCCGCGCAGGTCCCCGTGTACTCGAGGCGGCGACCCTCGAGCGCAAAGCCGTCCGGCAGGTGCGGTCGGCCGGCAAGCGGCACAGCCGGGATGTCGGTCACGGCCCCGCAGCGGCGGCACCAAGCGTGGTCGTGCGGCGTCAGCCTGCCGTCGAAGCGCACCTCGCCACCGAACCCGGCCAGTTTGGTGATCAGGCCGTCGGCGACCAGCACGTCCAGATTGCGGTACACGGTACCCAGGCTCAGGCGCGGCAGGCGCGCCCGCAGGCGCTCGTGGATCTCGGCCGCGGCCGGATGGTCGTGCGCTGCCCGCAATTCCGCAAGGATTTCCGCGCGTTGCCGCGTCGATCGGCGGGTCGGCGTGGCCATGCGGCGGGAGGCCTCCCGGAACAAGTCCCTGAGCTTCGCGGGGGAGGCGCCGGACGCCGTCCGCCCGCGGGTTCGCCGCCTATCTAATCATAATGATTACTGATGTCAAGAATCGTCATCGGCCGCGGGCGCCCCGGGGAGCATCGTTCGCCGGACGCGGCGACCTGCGTCCGCGGCGCCGCAAAAAAGCCCCGGGCCGAAGCCCGGGGCTGACGGCGCCGGCGGGTCCGGCGCCCTCTCGACTCAGCTTACCAGCTGACGACCGCGCCCAGCGAGAAGCCCGAGGGATCCTTGAACTCACCATCGTCCCAGGTGCCCCAGGTGCCGCCGGTGCCGAACCCGGCCTGGTTGCCCGCGAGGGCGACGTCAGCGTCGTAGTAGGGCAGGGCTTCGCCGTTGCTGATCGAGGCGTACTGCAGGTAGATCAGCATGTTCTCGGTGAAGACGCGCTCGACGCCGAAGGCCATCATCGTGGCCTTGGTGTCGCTCTCGTCACGGTTCGTCGTGGCGGCATTGTCCACGGCGTCGGTGTTGTCGTTGAAGATGTACATGGCGGCCTTCACGTTCCACTCCGGCTTGACGTGATAGACGCCGCCCAGACCCATCACCGATGCGTTCCAGTCACGGATCGCCTTGGCGTAGTCCGAGTACTGGTAGCTCATGGTCTGGAACAGGCCGCCCACCTCGAACTCCGGCGCCGTGTACTTGGCGGCGAAGCGCATCGACTTCGGGCCGTCGCCCCACTTGTCGGTGTCCTCGTCCCACTCGCCGAAGCCGGCCGACAGGGCCTCGTAGGCCGCGCCGAACATGAACTGCTCGGTCGTGTACGACGCCATCGCGCTCATCGCGGTCATGGCCTCGTAGTCCTCGTCGCTCATGTCGTAGTGGTTGCCCTGATCGAACATGTAGGCGGCGAAGATCGAGAAGCCGTCCCAATCCGGGCTCACCCAGGCGGCGATCTCGCTCAGGCGCCTGTCCCAGCCGTGCGTCATGCTGCGGTTGTCACCGAGGCGCTCGGGAAAGAACTCCACCTTGCGGCCGAGAGCCTTGAGCGGCGTGTCGTGGCGGCCGAAGACGAACTTGCCGGCCGTGGCGTGCTTCAGGCCGACGAACGTGTTGCGGTCGCCGATGGCGGTGCTGACGCGATTGCCCGCGAAGTCCATCAGCGATTCGAACTGCCAGAAGGCCGTGAAATCCTCGTTCATCGGGGCCTTGCCCTTGAACCCGAAGCGCGAGGTGTTGCTGGTCAGGCCCAACTGGCTGTCGGTGCCGTTGTTGAGCATGTTCAGCGAGACATGGCCCACGCCGTAGAACGTCCACTCGGTGTCACCGGCGAAGGCGGCGCCGGCCGTGAGCAGCGTCAGGGCCGACAGGGTAAGCAACAGCTTCTTGAACAATTTGGACCTCCTTGATTCCACTGGGGTTCTTCCGGGCAGCGAGGCCCCGGAAATCGACCAGCCCCCACCCGCGGCGAGGACTGTCGAATATCACCCGAGCCGACCCCAATGCCGGCAGGGGCAATGTCCGGCCACCCCGTGGTGGCAACTCTCCGTAGTTCCAGCCGTGCGGCGCCCGTCCAGGTGCGATTCCAGGCCCGACCACGCAGCACGATCCACCGGCCCGCGCGCTTCAGCGCCGGGTCCCGTGATCGCCTTCGAAACGAGCTTTCGTCCGCATCTGCCTCGCGCCGGCTGCATCGGCCCCCGCGCAGGGGCCCGACGGCCGGGCCGCTCGAGTCCAGGCACCGGGCACGGCCTGTGCCCGGGCGCATCTTCGGAGTTCTCCCGAAACCCTGTCAATGCTTTAATTTCGACAGGGCGCTGACCGGTACCTCCTGCGCCCGACGATCAGCCGCCGGCTAAGATG
>VGXH01000213.1 GCA_016873405.1 bacterium | reverse complement strand
AAACCACGTGCACGGCCGCTGTGTCGTCGGCGTCGAACTCGTCGTTCCAGTCGACGCCCTGCTCGTCGTGGAAGACGATCCCGCGCACGACCATCGCCTTCAGAAGGTCGGTCGGCGTGGCGGCGACGCGGAAGACGATGCGGTCGTCGTCGCGATCATCTTCGCGGTCGTCTTCGCGGTCGCCTTCGCGGTCATTTTGGCGCGCTGCCATGGCGGGAGCATCCTCGGCCGGGTCGGGTTTCTGTGCTAGACTGGGGCGGTGCGGCCGGTCCTGGCTGCCCGCGGAATATAGCCCCACGACTCAGGAAAGGCACCCCGATGCTGCGGCTCACTGGCCACGGACGCCACGTCTTTGCCACCGCCCGCGGCCCCGTCGGCCTGGCTTGGACGCCGCGCGGCCTGCTTCGGCTGGAGTTCGGCCACGACGACGTGGCCGCCACCAAGGCCGCGCTGGCCGCCCGCTGCCCCGACCTGCCCGACGTGCCGCGCCCGCCGGCTCCGGTGGCGGCGCTGGCCGCCCGCGTGAAGGCCGCGCTGCGCGGCCGCGCCGACGGCTTCCTGGACGTGCCCGTCGATGACCGCGACGCGCCGCCCTTCGCCCGCGCCGTCTGGCGCCGGCTGCGGCAGGTCCCGCCGGGCCGGGTCATCACCTACGGCGAGCTGGCCCGCGCCTGCGGCCGCCCCGGCGCCGCGCGCGCGGTGGGGCGCATCATGGGCGCCAACCCGGTGCCGCTGGTCGTGCCCTGCCACCGCTGCGTGGGCGCCGACGGCTCGCTGACCGGGTTCTCGGCCGCCGGCGGCCTGGCGCAGAAAGCGCGCCTGCTGCACGACGAGGGCTGGGTGCGCGACCCCGAGCACGCCCGCGGCCTGGCCCACCTGGCCAAGGCCGACCCGAAGCTGCGCGCGCTGATCCGCCGGCACGGCCCCTACCTGGCCCGGGCCGACCGCCCGCGCCCGCCCTGGGAATCGCTGGTGACGGCGATCATCCACCAGCAGCTCTCGGTCAAGGCGGGCCAGACCATCGCCGACCGCGTGCGCGCGCTGGTCCCCGGCGACGGCTACCCGACGCCGGCGCAACTGCTGGCCCTCGAGCCCGCGACGCTGCGCGCCTGCGGCCTGTCCCGCGCGAAGACGGACTACGTCCGCGATCTGGCCGCGCGCGTGGGCGACGGCCGCCTCGATCTGCGCGCGCTGCGCCGGCTGCCCGACGACGAGGTGATCGCCGCCCTGACCACCGTGCGCGGCATCGGCGAGTGGTCCGCGCAGATGCACCTCATCTTCCACCTCGGTCGCCTGGACGTTCTGGCCACCGGCGACCTCGGCCTGCGCGCGGCCGCCGGCGGTCTCTACGGCCTGGGCGGGCATGCCACACCCGCGCAACTGGCGGCCCTGGCCGAGCCGTGGCGGCCGTACCGCTCCATCGCGTCGTGGTACCTGTGGGAATGGCTCGATGGCGGGGGGCTGTAGGCGCCGGACGTGTCAACCGGTTACCGTCCGCGGGCCGGTGGCGCACATGGTTGGGACCCGCACGCGCTCCCCGTTACCACCGCGCGGAATCGCAGGCGTCAGTTGTCCAGCGCGCCCTGCGCGATCCAGTCGCGGATGAGCCCGCGCTGCGTCACGGACAACGCCGCGCCGCCGAAAGGCATGCGGGCCCCGGTGGAAGGATCGCCCTCGACCTTCAGGTAGAGGACCGAGGCCGCGGCATTGCCGGGCGTGACGCGCAAACCCGTGTGGCCTGTGGCCGCCACATTCACCAGCGAGCCGGGCGTGGCCGTCGCGCGCAGATCCAGACCGGCGCTGCCGCCGTCGCCGTGGCAGCCCACGCAGTTGGTGTCGAAGATCGGCTGGATCTCGGCCGCGAACGACACCGTCGCCGGATCCGGGTCGGGCGACCCGTTCGGCGCGGACCCGTGGTCGCTGCAACCGGCCAGCGCCAGGAGCGCCAGGGTCGCCGCCAGAAGGACCCAGCCCGACAGTCGGGCGTCCGCCGCCGGGCCGGCCTGTGCCGCCCGGATCGTGGGACCGGTCGGATGCCGATGACCGCGCCTGCTTGTCGTCATGACTGCTTCCTCAGGGCCAGGTTGACGCGGACTCGCTGTTCCTCCGCCAGTTTGAGCAGCAGCATCTGCGGGCGTTTGATGTCGTGGTCGGCCAGCTTGACCGGGAACTCGGCCGTCGCGGTGAGCATGTCCGGCGCGGGGCGCGAAAGCGTGATGGTGCAGGCTACCGGTCGGCGGACCCCGTGCAGCTCGAGTTCGCCCACGAAGTCGACGCTGACGGCGCCGCCGACCGGTAGACTGGACGCGGAGGACGCCTCGATGGTCCCGCCGCGCAGCCACGACCGCGGGAAGCGGTCGGTATGGAGGTGGTTGTCGCGCATATGCTGGTTGCGCTTGCCCAGCCCCGTGTCGAACGAAGCCATCTCGACCGCGACCTCCAGCGTCACCTCGCCGCTCAGTCGGTCGGGATCGAACGTGCAGCCGCCGCTGACCTGCTTGGTGCGGCCGGTGAAGGACTCCAGCGCGGCCTTGGACTCGAACTCGACGCGCGACTCGCCGCCCGGCGCGATTTCCCAGCGGGAAGCCTCGGCGGCCGCTGGCCGCGCCGCGGCGACCAGGACCAGCAGGGTTGCGATCATCGACCATCGCCTGAGCATCGCGGTCGCCTTTCGTGGTCCCCGGACCGGGTCAGTACATGAAGTGGAACATCAGCTCGCCGTCGCAGCGATCGACATCGTCCACGGCCGCGCCCTCGTCGATCCGCCAGCGGTTGGCCATCACCTGCACGCCCAGCGCCGGCGTCGCCAGCCACGACACGCCGGCGCCGAGGCGGTGGCGCGCGCCGTCGAGCAGCGCGAGGTCGGGATCCTGGAAGCAGTAGACCACGCGCGCGGCCAGGCCCCGGCGCACCTCGCAGGTCAGCTCGTTGGTGACCAGGCGCGCCAGGCTGCCGTCGCCCCGCGTCTCGTCCACTTCGCCCAGCCAGGCCACCGGCCCGCCGGCCAGGTACCAGAAGGCGCCGGCGGCGCGCTCGCCCCCGCGATGCCACACCGACGCCCCCGCGCCCGCGCGCACCGACCCCAGTTCGCGGCGCCACAGCGCCCGCGCCGCGTAGCTGTCGCCCAGGCGCGCCTGGCCCTCCAGGGCGGACACGGTCACGCCCAGACCGCCGACCGTGGCGCCCGCCTCGACGCCCGAGCCCAGCAGGCCGGCGGGGCTGTCCGCGCCCTCGGCGCTGAACAGGTGCCGCCGCGCGAACAGCCGGTGGTCGTCGAAGCGCCAGCCGTAATCGGGCACGAACCGACCGGCCTTGACCCACCCGCGCGGGATCACGCCGTGCGCGATCCCGAACACCTCGCCGCCGCCGTGCTGCCCCTGCTCCGCGTACAGCGTCACGTTGCCCGCGGCCTCAAGCGCCAGGTAGACGTCGCCCTGCATCGAGAACACCGAGCCCGCGCCGCCCTCCTCCAGCCACGCCAGCGTGCGCAGGTCCGCGCCGACCGCCATTCCCGCCGGCAGGGCCAGGGCGCCGGTCGGGGCGTCGTCGGCGGCCGGCGCGCCGCGGGAAGCCAGTTCCAGCGGGACCAGGTCGCGCCGCGCGTAGTCGTTGCGCAATCCGCCGCCCGTCGGGTTCACGTGGCACAGCCGGCAGTCCTGCCCGTACTGCGCCGTGTACCGGGGGAGGGCCATCGCGCTGTCGGTCGCGGTCCAGACCACCGCCAGCGCCACGGCCACTCCCACCGATCTCCGCTGCGCTCCGCTGCCCGGTCGCCGCCACAGCCTGTTCATGCGTCCTCCCGCTGCCGAGAAGCAGCACCGTCTGCCGTGCGCTGGTGGAGGGGGCGGCCCGCCGCTGCCGCCGAAGGGGGTCTGCGGGCGAGGCGCCCCCACCGGCCCCATGGTGCCCGTCCCCGGGCCGGGCCGCCCACCCTCCCCGGTGACGATATCGATAATCAGGAACGTTATCGGCGTCTGTGACCTTGGTCACACTGGGGGGGTGTCAGGCGCCGGGCGCCGCGCCGCCCGATTCCGGTCGATCACGCTGCGCGAGACGAAGATGGGATTCGTCCGCCGCAGATGCGGCTCGCCGGTGGGCCATTCGCGCTTCTGGTGGTAGATGCCGAACAGGAAATACCCGTGGGACTCGAGGTAGGCCTTCAGGGACTCGAACGGCACATGCCGGCTGTTGGCGGGGTTCATCCCGGCTTCCGCCTGCACGAGGTCGATCCGGTGCGCGGCCAGCATCGCGCGGGCGCCCTTCAGGACGTCCAGGTCGCCGCCCTCGGTGTCCACCTTGAGGAAGCTGACCTGCCCGAACCCGTGCTCGCGGCAGAAATCGTCGAGCGTGTCCACGGCCACCGCTTCGGTCCGCGCTTCCCCGGCGGGCAGGTTTCGGGCCTGGTCGAGCAGGAAGAACATGTCGGCCGATCCCTGGAGCACCATCTGTCCCTGCCGTTGCGCGGAACCCAGGGCCGTCTGATGGCAGGCGACCCGGTCGTCGCCCCGCACGGCCACTTCGAGCTGGCGGTACGAGTCGGCCACCGGTTCGAAGCAGTGGATGCTCGCCTCCGGGAAGGCGGCCCGGAACAGCAGCGCCGATTGCCCGACGTTGGCGCCGACATCGAAGACGACGTCGGCGCGGAACGCCGGCAGGGCCGTCCTGATGTCCAGCGCGAAGTCGACTCCGCGCGGGAGATCGCGGAGGAT
>VGXH01000212.1 GCA_016873405.1 bacterium | reverse complement strand
GACCAGCTCCTGGATCCAGAGCAGGAACCAGGCGGACTTGGCGGGATTGGGCGCGCGCATCGGATCGGCGACCGTCTCCAGCGGGGCCGGCACCAGCCAGGCGGCCGCCAGCAGGAAGACGGCGATGACCAGCAGTCCGCGCCGGATCAGCCGGAAGAAGCGCGGCGAACTGGGGATCTTGTCGTTCGCCGAGACGTCCCCGCTCGCCGGGACCTTGTCGTCCGGCGTGGTCTGGCCGTTCGCGGAAGCCTGGTCGCTCATAGGTACGGGAGCACCCCCTTGCTGCGCCGGATGCGGAAGAAGTGCAGGCAGATCAGCGCCAGCATCAGCGTGGGCAGCACCGCGATGTGCAGCGCATAGAAGCGCAGCAGCGACAGCGGTCCGCCGATGTGGTCGGGCACGAGCAGCGCGCGAATCTGCTCTCCGAAGGGCAGCACCCGCAGCAGCTCCATGCCGGTGGTCGTGGCCCAGTAGGCCAGCTGGTCCATCGGCAGCAGGTAGCCGGTGTAGGCGGCGCCGACGGCCACGAGCAGGATCAGCACGCCCACGACCCAGGTCCCGTGGCGCGGGTGGCGGTAGGCGCCCGTGAGCACGACGCGCAAGGTGTGCAGCATGATCAGCACCAGCAACGTGTGCGAGCAGAAGCGGTGCAGCGAGCGCAGGTAGCGGCCGCCCCAGACGGAGTTCTCCAGGAACTGGATCGATTCGAAGGCGCCGGTGGGCGACGGCCGGTAGTAGAACAGCAGCAGCAGGCCGGTCACGATCAGCGTCAGGAAGGTGGTGAAGGCCAGCCCGCCCAGGCAGAACGTATAGGTGATGCGCAGGTTGCGGCGCAGCACGACGCGCGGGAACAGGTGGCGGACGAACTCGCCGATCATGTCGCCTCCGGCAGGCGGACGGTCACGCGGTCGCCATCCTGGCGGCAGTCCAGTTCGCGCAGGGCGCGGGTCGCCGGGCCGGTCAGCGCGGCGCCGTCGGGCGCGAAGCGGCTGCCGTGGCACGGGCAGGTGAAGCCGTTCTCGGTGGCGTTGACGCGGCAGCCGAGATGGGTGCAGGTCAGGTCCAGCGCGCGCAGGCCGCCGTCGCGCCCGCGCGTGACGGCCAACCCGTGCTCCGGCAGCACCAGCGCGCCGCCCTGCGGCACCTCGGCCGCGGGCAGGGTGACCTCGCGCGGCAGGCTGGCGCGCACGGGCGTCAGGTAGCGCCAGCAACCCACCAGCCCCGCCACCGCGGGGATCAGCGTCTGGAGGAAGCGGCGTCGGGTTTGAGCAGGTCCTGCCATTGCCTCAGGTGCTCCCGCACGTACTCGGGCGTGCGTCGGTTCATCAGGTCGTGGCGCTCCCGGGTGTAGAATGCGCCATTGACGACGCGCTGGCCAGCCTGGTCCCACCAGGAATCCAGGGGCAGGCCGTCGCGCCGAAGGTCGTAGATCCGGTCGGCCGGCGGCTCCAGCAGGTACCGCCGCGGGTTCTCGTGGCAGCCGGCGCAGGTGACCGTGCCGCGCCGGATGGTGTGCGGGAAGAACGCCTTCCACTCGGCCGCGAGGAGGCGATTCTCCCAGCCGCGCGCGGGGTCGGTGGCCAGCAGCACGAACTGCGGCCGGATCGGCGAGGCCAGCCCGCGCGCGTTCAGCCCGAGCGGCGGCGGGTCCTGCCGCCGCAGCGCGGCGCTGCGGCGCCACCCCCCTTGGAGCGGCAGGCCGGCGAACGCGGTGTCCTGCGCGGCCGTCAGCGTCCTGACCAGGAAGGTGCCGTACTCCTGCGCCGCCCACGCCGAATGGCAGGCCCAGCACTCCATCTTCTCCAGGTGCGCGGCGATCGCGTGCTCGGGCACGTCGCGCGACGGCGAGGGGTGGCAATCGCGGCAGGCGCGCGCGGCGCCGCGGCCGGCGTCGGCGTGCACGCGATGGCAGTCGACGCAGCCCAGGCCGCGCTCCTGATGGACGTCGGGCAGCATCTTCAGGTAGTTGAGGCCATCGGCGACCGGACCGCGCCGGTAGCGCTCGTGGTCTTCGCGCGGGGCGCGCCCGTGGTATTCCCAACCCGTGAAATAGCCCTGGTGGCAGCGCAGGCAGACGTCGTCGGCGAGGCGCGGGGACGTCCGCGCCGCGGCCGCCGGCGCGGCGGCCCGGTGCGGCTCCTGCTCGTGGCAGTCGCGGCAGGTGGTCACGTGGCAGCCGGCGCAGGCGGCGCCGAAGAACGCCCGTCCCTCGCGTTCGCCGAAGGCGCGGCAGGCGAAGTCGCGCTCGGCCGCTCGCGTCGCCATGGGTCCGGCCAGCACGTCGCCCTGCGCGGGGTGGCAGGCCAGGCAGGAGTAGTCCTGCGGGAGCGCGCGCGCCGCCGCCGCGGCGCCCGTGCCGGGCGTCGCGCGCGCCCCGGGCGGGGCGGCGGGCGCGGCCTCAGCGGCCAGCAGCCAGCAGGCGGCGATGCAGGCTGTCGTCCAGCGCATGGTAGTCCAGGGGCTTGCGGTAGATGGGATCGGTCGCCTGGTCGTGGCAGACCAGGCACAGGTTCACGGCGAAGAAGCGACGCGCTTCCGCGTTGTCCAGCGGACGGGCGCCGTCGCGGCTCATCGCGGCGTGGGCCCTGACGCCGCCCTCGTCCTGGTGCAGGAAGCCGTCGAGCGGCTTGCGCGGGTCCTTCTCGCAGAGCAGCGTGCCCCGCAGCCGCCCGCGATCGACCACGTGCTGGCCGAAGCCGAGGAACGCGGGATTGCCGTGGCATTCGCCGCAGCCGACCGCGCGCGTCCCGGTGTTGTGGCCGAAGAACGGCGCGAACCTCAATTGGCGCCGGCCGCGGAAGGTCGCCACGTCCTCGTCGCGCGAGAGCGTGCCGTCCGACTCGATCACGTTGATGAACGTCTGGCAGCCCGGCGTGACCGTGCCGATGCGGCCCTTGGCGTCGACCGCCAGCGGGAACGGGTACAGGGCCCGCACGTCCTCGGTCTCGCTGAACGAGCCGATGGTGGCCCGGCCGGCCAGGTAGTCCCAGCCGTACTCGCGCTTGTCGTAGGTGGTGTGGCAACCGTAGCACTGCACGACGGTGCGCGAGTGGCAGGCGTGGCAGGCCATGCGCTCGTGGCCGGCGATGGTGTGCTCGGGCGTGCCGGTGATGACGGGGCTGCGCAGCACGCGGCCGCTGCGCTTGAGCTGCACGCCGACCTGCCCGCCGTCGTCGAAGACGTTCGAGTACGGCCGTCCCTTGCCCGTCAGCGCCACGCGCGCGCCGGCGGGCAGGCGCCGCCCGTACTGGCGGGACTCGCGCGCGGGCAGCTCGTGCTCGCCCCAGGCGGCGGCGAACCGGGGCGCCAGCGTGGCGCTGCCGTGGCAGTCCTCGCAGCCGACCTCCAACTGCCCGTGCAGGCCCGCCGAGGCGTAGCCTTCGCCCATCACCTCGCGCGAGGTGTGGCAGTCGATGCACTCCATGCCGGCGGCAAAGTGAACATCGGGCGTGATGTGCGAGAAGTTGCGGCCGTCGCTGCCCGGCACCGGGCCGGGCAGGCCGTCCTTCGTGGGCACCAGGCCGTTGTTGCCGTCGTTGAGGCCCTGGTAGGCCAGCGCCACGCGGCCGCTGCGGTGGTGGCAGCGCAGGCAGGCCTCCATGGTCGGCAGGCCCTCCATCGCGTGCGTACGGCTGTGCGGCGAGCGGCCGCGCATCGTCGGGTCGCCGCCGCGGTAGGTCGCGTCCGCGGCCCAGGGAAAATGGCAGGCTGCGCAGCCGGCGGCGTGGCCGGCGCCGTCGGCGGCATCGTTCTGCTTGGCGACGTGGCAGCGCGCGCAGAACTTCCGGTAGAGATCCCCGGCCAGGTTGTCCAGCGCGATCACCGAGGTATGAGAGAGGGGCTCGCCGTCCAGGTCATGCAGGCGCGCGTCGCGCGTCGCGTAGGTGACGCTGTCGCGCTGGCCCTCCCAGGTCGCCTGGATCTGCGCGATCATGCCCGCGTTGGTGTACATCTGGCTGCTGCGCATGCGCTCGAGCTGGTGCGGGTGGCAGCCGCCGCAGCCGCGCTCCCAGCGCCCGGCGTACGAAGGATCGGCCAGGCCGAAGATGCCGCGATGCGCGGCGTCCTTGTCGCGCGCCTCGGGATTGCCGCCGTGGCAGGACACGCAGCCCTCGTGCGTCGGCGAGGCGGTCTCGATCCCTTCGTGGCAGTCGAGGCACCGCTCGCGAGGCGCCGCCTCGGCCGACCGGGCCGCGCCGCCGCACGCCGCCAGCCGCGGCAGCAGGGCTGCCAGGGCCAGAAGCAGGACGATGCCGACCGGCGCGCGCATGGCGCAAATATAGGAGGCGGGCGCTCGGGGAGCGCAGGGAAAACCGCCGCTCGGGATCGCGTAATATTGCGAATGGGAAGCAGTTGCCATGATGTCGGCGCATCATCACCCCTCTCGCGCGATATCGATTCTCGTTATCTGCGCGGCGAGTAGCGCCGGACAGTCCGGCCCGGGCGCCGTGACCGGTGCGGTCACCGATGCCGTCCGCCTCGGCCGGTCCGCGCGCGCGGGCGCACGGCGAGCCGGGTGCGGCGCAACTCCTCGTGGCGCCGTCGTTTGCCGCCGTGGGCGTGTCGTGCTACCTTCGGGGTCGGCAGCCGGCGGCAAGGCCCCGGCGGCGGCTCGGAGCCTCGAAGCGACAGGGAGCATGCCATGAACAAGACGCGCGTCGGCCTGGTGCTGGTGCTGGTGGTCAGCCTGGTGATCGGGGTGCTGGCGGGACTCA
>VGXH01000211.1 GCA_016873405.1 bacterium | reverse complement strand
GGGGGGCGATGGCGATCGCGCGCCGCATCGGCTCGCTGCGCCCGATGATGTCGGCGGTGCCCTGCAGTTCGTCCAGCCTCCGGCGGAGCCGCCGGTTCTCGGTCAACAGGTTCTGCTTCTCGAGTGCCTTGCGCACGACCTTCAGCGTGGTCGAGGTCGAGAACGGCTTCTCGATGAAGTCGTAGGCGCCGGACTTCATGGCGTCGACGGCGGTCTCGATCGAACCGTGGCCGGTGATGATCACGAACTCGGTCGCCGGGGAGATGATCTGGGCCGCCTTGAGCAGGTCCAGACCGCCCATGCGCGGCATCTGGAGGTCCGAAAGGACGAGGTGGATCTCCTGCCGGCGCAGGACCTGCAGCGCTTCTTCCCCGTTGCCCGCCGTCACGACGGCGTATCCGTTGCGACCGAGCAGCTTGTGGAGCGCCCGGCACAGCTCAGGCTCGTCATCGACGACGAGGATGGTGGCGCCGGACGCCTCGTCGGGCACGGCCGGCGCGGCGGCGGGCGCGTTGGGGTCGAACTGCGTCATGGGGCTCCCGTGCGCGGAAGCCGCGGGCGCCGGGCGCGCCCGCGGGCAGGGCACATACTGGCCGTGAGCCGGGCGGGTGTCAATGACGGCCGGACGGCGCCGTGCCTGCGCCCGCTCAGGCGGGCAGGCCGCCGGGCCAGACCCGGCCGAACGCGCCCCGCCGGCGGGCGGCCGCCAGCAGCGACTCGCGGAAATCCGGGTGCGCAATGGCGATCAGCGCCTCGGCCCGCTCGCGCAGGCTGCGCCCGAGCATCGGCGCGACACCGTACTCGGTCACCACGTAGTGCACGTCGGCGCGGGTCAACACGACGCCGGCGCCGGAGGCCAGGACCGGCACGATGCGCGAACGCTGTCCGTCGGTGGTGGTCGACGGCAGCGCGATGATGGGCCGCCCGCCCTCGGCCAGGGCCGCCCCGCGCATGAAATCCGCCTGGCCGCCGAAGCCGCTGTGGATCCGCTCGCCGATGGAGTCGGAGCAGACCTGGCCGGTCAGATCCACCTCGATGGCGCTGTTGACGGCCGTCATGCCCACGTTGCGGGCGATGTTCGCCGGGTGGTTCACGTAGTCGGTCGGGTGGAATTCGAACAGCGCGTTGTCGTGCGCGAAGTCGTAGACCCGCCGCGAGCCCATGATGAAGCCGGCGACCACCTTGCCCGGGTGCAGGGACTTGCGCTCGCCGGTGACGACGCCGCTCTGGACCAGGCCCGGCAGCGCCTCGGTGACCATCTCGGTGTGCAGACCCAGGTCGCGGCGGTCGCCCAGGTGATCGAGCACGGCGTTGGGAATGGCGCCCAGCCCCAGCTGCAGGCAGGCGCCGTTCTCGATCAGGCCGGCCACGTGCCGCCCGACCTCGCGTTCGATGCCGGTCGGGGCCTCGGGGTGGTATTCGTCCAGGTCGCGGTCCACCTCGACGAAGGCCTCGATCTTGGAGACGTGGATGAAGCTGTCGCCCAGCGTGCGCGGCATGCGCCGGTTCACTTCGACGATGATGTTGCGGGCGCTCAGGGCCGCCGGCTTGGTCACCCCCACCTCGATGCCGAACGAGCAGAAGCCGTGTTCGTCCGGCGGGCTCACCTGGATGAGCGCCCAGTCCAGGGGCATCACGCCGCACCGGAACAGCCGCGGCATCTCGTGCAGGTGCACCGGGACGTAGTCGGCGCGCCCCTCGTTGACCGCCTCGCGCGTGTTTGCGGCCACGAAGCAGTCGCGCAGCCAGAAGCTCTCCTGCAGGCCGGGCGCGATGTAGGGAGCGTCACCCATCGTCAGGTGGTGGACGATCTCCACGCGGCGCAGTTCGTCGTGTCGGGCCGTCAGCGCGGCGATCAGCCCGTGGGGCGCCGCGCACCCGGACCCCAGGTACACCCTGTGTCCCGACTCGATCGCGGTCACGGCCTCGGCGGAGGTCCGCAAACGCTCGCGATAGCGGACCATCCAGCTCATGCCCCGCCTCCAGGCAACAGGCCCGCCACCGGCGTCCACGCGCAACCGAGCGCGGCGGCCAGGCCCGGGTGGGTCACCAGACCGTCCATCACGTTGACCCCGCGGGCCAGCGCCGGGTCGACCGCCAGCGCCGCCGGCGCGCCCCGGTCCGCGATCGCGGCCAGGTAGGGCAGGATGGCCCCACCCACCGCGTAGCTGGCCGAGCGCGCGACCAGGCTCGGCAGATTGGGCACGCAGAAGTGCGTCACGCCGTCCACCACGTAGGTCGGGTCGGACAGGCGCGTCGGCCGGCTGGTCGCGAAGCACCCCCCCTGATCGACGGAGATGTCGAGAATCAGGCTCCGCTCGCGCAACAGGCCCACCATCTCGCGCGTGACCAGGTGCGGCGTGCGCGCGCCCGGGATCAGCACGGCGCCGACGACGACATCCGCGTAGGACAGCGCCTTGCGCAGCGTGGCCTCGGTGGCCAGGAACGTCGTCACCTGGCCCGGGAACGTCCAGTCCAGCTCGCTGAGGCGGCCGAAGTCGCTGTCCAGCAGGGTGACGCAGGCGCCGGCGCCCACGCAGGCCCGCACGGCGTTGCGCCCGACGGTGCCGGCGCCGATCACGACGACCTCCGCCGGCGGCACCGCCGGCGCCCCGCCCAGCAGGATGCCCAGCCCCCCGTGGTCGGTCTGCAGGTAGCGGGCCGCGATCTGGGGCACCATGCGGCCCGCGATCTGGCTGAGCGGACGCAGGACCGGCAGGTTGCCGTTGTCCTCCTGGATGGTCACGAAGTCGATGGCCAGGCACCGCCGCTCCAGCAGCAGATCGATCAGGCCGCGCTCGGCCGCCGCCAGGCTCATCACCGAGGCGATGATCTGGCCCTCGCGGATGAACGGGTACTCCTCCGGCAGCGGCTTGCCGACCTTGGCGATCAGGTCGGCGCGACCCCAGACCTCGTCGGCGCCGTGCGCGACGCGCGCGCCGGCCTGCTCGTACTGCTCGTCGGTGAACCCGGCGCCCAGGCCCGCGCGCACCTCGACGTGCACGACGTGCCCGCGCGCCACCAGTTCGCCGGCGGCGCGCGGCGGCAGGGCCACCCGGTGCTCGTCGGCCAGTCGCGAACGCGGGATACCGATGATCATGCCTGCCCTCCGGCCCGACGCGAGCGGCTACTTCGCGTTCTTCACGAACTCGTAGCCGCGCCCAAAAGCGTCGATGTTCATGTCGATCAGGCTGCGCTTCTTGATCGCGGCGCGCAGAGTGTCCTCGCAGAACTCCCGCGGGAAGCAGTCCGTCGCCGCCACGAGCGCGCCGAGCACAACGACGTTGGCGATCTTGGCCGTGCCGACCGCGTCCGCGATCGCGGTCGCCGGGATCAGCACCGGTCGCAGGCGCTTGGCATCGGGGCGCCCCTCGACGATCGTGGTATCGACGATGATCAGACCCCCGTCGATGACCTGGCCGGTGAAAGCGTCCAGCGAGGGCTGGTTCATGACCACCAGCACGTTCGGCTTGTCCACCAGAGGCGTCCCGATGCGTCCGCCGCAGAGGTTGACCGAGCAGTTCGCGGTGCCGCCGCGCATCTCCGGTCCGTAGGCCGGGAACCAGCTGACCTGCTGGCCGGCCCGCATGCCGATCTGCGACAGCAGCAGGCCGAGGGTCAGGATGCCCTGGCCGCCGAACCCGGCGAACTTGCAGTGCAGGTCGCGCTCGAGGGCGATCGGCTGCGTCTCGCCCAACGTGCTCTTGAGGCGATCGAGATACTCGTTGACGCGCGCCGGCTCGAACGCGTCGCAGCGCCGATCCCAGGCGCCCTCGTCGCGCGCGTCGCTCTCGTCCTTGAAGACGCCGAGCGGGAACACCTTCAGCATCTCCTCGATGAGCCAGTCGCGCGCGTGCACGGGATCCATCTTCCAGCCCGTCGGACAGGCCGACACGATCTCGACGAAGCTGTAGCCGCGGCCCTCGGCCTGGATCGTCAGCGCCTTCCGGATGGCTTTGCGGGCCTTCATGATGTGCTTGCTGTCGCCGATGGCCACCCTCTCGATGTAGGTCGGCGCGGGCAGCGTCGCCAGCATCTCCGCCATGCGGATCGGATTGCCGTGGACCGTGGCCAGCCGCCCCTGCGGCGATGTCGTCGAGCGCTGGCCGATCAGGGTCGTCGGGGCCATCTGGCCCCCGGTCATGCCGTAGATCGCGTTGTTGACGAAGAAGACGCAGATGTTCTCGCCGCGGTTGGCGGCGTGGATCGTCTCGGCGGTGCCGATGGCGGCCAGGTCGCCGTCGCCCTGGTACGAGATGACGATCGACCCGGGGTTGGTGCGCTTGACCGCCGTCGCGACGGCGGCCGCGCGGCCGTGCGCGGCCTGGAAGTTGCCGCAGTTGAAGTAGTAGTAGCCGAACACGGAGCAGCCGACCGGCGACACGAAGACCGCGCGGCTGGTCAGGTCCAGGTCATGGAGCGCCTCGGCGATCATCTTGTGGACGTTGCCGTGGCCGCAGCCCGGGCAGTAGTGCGTGGCGTCCTTCGCCGGCCCGGTCTTGCGCTCGAAGGTGGGGAAGAAACCGGCGGACTTCTCAAAGGTCTTCATCAGCGGGCACCTCCGCCCAGGACACGCCGGAACTCCGCCAGCAGTTCGTCGCCGCCCGGCACCATGCCGCCGCAACGCCCGTACAGGTGCACCGGCCGGCGGCCTTCGACGGCCAGCCGGACATCCTCGACCATCTGGCCCGTCGACAGTTCGACGGCCAGGAACGACTTCGCCGTGGCGCAGAGGTCGCCGATGGCCCGCGTCGGGAACGGCCAGAGCGTGCTGGGGCGCAGAAGGGGG
>VGXH01000210.1 GCA_016873405.1 bacterium | reverse complement strand
GTCTACGACCTGGTGGTCTGGCCGAACGACACCGACCGCCTGTGGGCCGCGACCGAGATCGGCATCGTCGAGTCGCTGGACGGCGGCGGCAGCTGGGCGCTGGCCAACTACAACCTGCCGGCGGTCGGCGTCTGGCGCCTGGTCGCCGTCGAGGACGAGATCATCGCCGGCACGCACGGTCGCGTTTTCTGGTCCGTGGCCGATCCCGCGCTCGAGGCGGGCCAGGTCTACAAGCCGCTCTTCGAGAACATGGTGCAGCCGCCGAGCGGCGGGCTGAACCTGCAGTTCAACCTGCGCTCGGTCTACGACTCGACCCAGGTCTGGATCGACGGCGCCAAGGTGCAGGTGGCGGGCCCGAACACGCGGCGGCAGGCGCTGGCGGTCTCGGTGCCGGTGCTGTCGGCGGGCTTGAAGACGGCCTTCGCGCGCTCGTTCAAGGGCGGGGTCGCCTACCAGTCGGTGACACGTTCGGTCGAGGCGCTGGCCCTGGCGGCGCCGACGTTCAACTACGCCAGCACGCTGAACTCGGGCGCCGACTTCCAGATGACGCTGTTCTCGATCCAGACGCCGGGAGGCTTCGCCGATCCCGCGCTGCACACGACGCACCCGTACACCAACAACGCCGCGCCCGTGGCCGTACTGAAGACGCCGATCCGCATCGCGGACAGCACCACGCTCTCCTACAGCCAGATCGCGATCGTCGAGCCCGGCGAACCGGGCTCGGTTTTCGGCGACGGCAACTTCTGGGACTACGTGGTGGTCGAGGGCAGCCGCGACGGCAGCACCTGGCTGCCGGTGGCCCCGGGCATCGACGCGCGGTCCGACCCGGCCTGGGAGAGCAGTTTCAACTCGGGCTCGCCGGCGCCGTCGGAAGCGCTGTTCCGCCCGCAGGTGACCCTGCTGAATGACACGTTCGCCAAGGGCGAGACCATCCTGCTGCGTTTCCGTCTCTACGCGGACGGTTCCACGTCGGGCTGGGGCTGGGCCATCGACGACATCAGCATCCTGTCGACGACCGGCGCCTCGCCGGCCGAGGTGCCGATGGCCGTGTCGCTGGCGCAGAACCACCCGAACCCGTTCAACCCGTCGACGACGATCGCCTTCTCGCTGGTGCGCGACGGCCGTGTCGAGTTGAAGGTCTTCGACGCGCGCGGCGCGCTGGTGCGCACGCTGGTCGACGGCCAGGTGCCGGCCGGCGAGCAGCGCGTGGCCTGGGACGGGCGCGACCAGAGCGGACGCCAGGTGGCGGCCGGCGTCTACCTGTACAGGCTGCGGGCGGACGGGCAGGAACTGCAGAGGAAGATGACGTTGGTGAAATGATATGGAGCGGCTAGTCAACTGAGAACATGGTTCTCCGAAGGCCCCGGCCGGCAACGGCCGGGGCCGCTTCTTGATGATCGGAGGGAAGAGGCTTCGTCGACGGTCGATCAGACTGATAATCGCGCGTTGGTCAGCGCACAAGATTCTGCCCGTCCGGGGCTTCCTCCCTCTAGCAACGCGAGTCGGGCTCTGGCCCGTCGCATATTTCAGACGAGGATTCCCCCTGGCCCGCCTCTTCCCTCACGCGCTTTCGGCCGTCGCTAGTGACGGCCTTGGACTTCCCACAGCATGGCCCACACGAACCCGCAGAACTCGCGGGCCACGGCAGTGATCGCCTTGTTCGTGTGCTTGGTTCGCGCCAGGTGCGCGTATCGGCGTTCGAGTCGGTGTTGGGCCTTCAACGCTATCCCCACCAGCGTTGGGTTCTGCCCAGCCCGTCGACGCTGCAGCCTCAGGGTCGAAGCGGCCCGCCTGCGGCAAGGCTGCGAGCTCTCGATCAACACCCGCCGGAGGTGGCGGTTGCCCGCCTTGGTGATCGGGCCACGGCGGCTGCGCTCTCCGCTGCTGCGTTCGCTCGGCACCAGGCCGACGTAGCTCATCAACTGGCGCGGCGAGCTGAAGCGCTTGATGTCACCGATCTCGCTGACGATCGTCATGGCCGTCAGCGTCTTGACCCCGCGGAAGCAGCACAATGCCTCGACGGGCTCTCGCCACGGCGACTGGACCGAGACCTCGGTGATCGCCGCCTCAAGCGAGCTGAGACTCGCTTCGAGGTACTCCAAGAGTTGCAGTTCGCTGGCCAGCACCGTCTGCATCGGTCCGGTCAGTTCTCGTCGCAGCTTCGCCATCCAGGCGCGGTGGGCCTTGGTCCACCCGGTCTCAGTCTCGGTGAAGTGGTAGCCGGCAACCCTCAGGATACCCGTGATCCGGTTCTTGGACCGGGTGATCTGAATGCGGTTGAACAGGCGCGCACGCACCAGATGACGCACGGCCTCCTGGTCGACGTCCGGTACCGAGACCGCAGTCAGATGCCCGCTGCGGAACTGCTGGGCCAAATGGACCGCGTCCAGGCGGTCGGTCTTGCGGTGATCGCCGGGCCGACTGGGGATCAGGCTGGGGGCGATGACCTCACAGTGGAAGCCGTCATCACTCAGCGTGCGCTGCAGCACGTACCCGGCACCGGAGGCCTCGTAGCAGGCACGCGGGACCCCCTTCTCGGCCAGGCGGCGAAACAGACGGCGGGCGGCGTTCAGGTCACCCGGGAGGCGAACCACTTGGGGCTCAACGGAATCGCCGTGCAGGATCGCCGCGGTGATCGAGGCCTGGTGGACGTCCATGCCCACCCAGATCGTCTGTGTGCTATGCTGGATCATGGCTGGGTCCTCTCGGTGGTGCAGGGCTCAAACCCTGCTGTGTCCCTGGTTCTCACGCGGACCAACACACGTTACACCAGGGGCCCAGCCGCTCCATAATCTCTAGGTCCCCTCGCGGGACCAGGCGCGCGACGGCCGGCCGATCCCGCGGGGGAGGGCGGGCCGTCGGCGTTCGCGGCGGACTTGCGCCGGCGCAAGCGGCGGCTGCAATCGGCCGCGGGCGGCGCCACCGCGCGCGGTCTTCGCCCTCGTGACGATCATCACGCACCCGAAAGGAAGCTGTTTCGTGAAGCCGGTCGCCACCTCCATCGCCCTGCTCGTCTGCAGCAACATCTTCATGACTTTCGCCTGGTACGCGCACCTCAAGGAGATGAACCACAAGCCGTGGCTCATCGCCGTGTTCGTCAGCTGGGGCATCGCGCTGCTGGAGTACTGCTTCCAGGTGCCGGCCAACCGCATCGGACACACGGTGCTGAGCGTGGGGCACCTGAAGATCATCCAGGAAGTGGTGACGCTGGCGGTGTTCGTGCCGTTCTCGGTCTGGTACCTGCGCGAGCCGCTCAAGCTGGACTACCTGTGGGCCGGCCTGTGTCTGGTGGGGGCGGCGTTCTTCATGTTCAGGGGGAAGCTGGTCGGGGCGTAGGCGAACGCGCCGGCGCGGCGCAGTCCACGGGGCTGTGCCGCGCCTCACGTCCCCTGCTCAGCGCCCCAGGCGCCAGCGCAGCCCCATCACCGCCGTCAGTTCCCAGCGCGGCTGATTGATGGCCTCGTCGGCGTCGGCCCAGGCGTAATCGTCCTGGGCGTTGATCGCGGTGCCGTCGGGGCTGTAGGCGGTGTCGTGGCCCTCCAGGGTGGCGCCGAAATAGCGGTCGAGCCCGGCCGCGAACGTCAGCCACGTCGATCGGCCCACGGCGAAGGCCGTGTCCATCGCGAAGCCCAGTCCCCAGGGCCGACAGGTCACGTCGAAGTTCTCGTTGCCGCCGATGTAGTCGAACGTGCCGGTGAAGTACGCCTTGCGCACGCCGACGCCCAGGTTGACCGGCGCCAGGCCCAGTCTGCCGACGGGGCGCACCAGGTCCAGGCGCAGTTGCCAGGAGTGGCCCGACTCGTCCGGCGTGCCGTTCGTGTTGTTGTTGATGAACACGCGCCGCGCGGCCAGGGGATCGCCCGCGTCGCGGCCGGCGTAGCCGAGGCCGAGGCGCAGCGAGAGCGGCAGGTCGCGCGTGATGTCGTGGAGCGTGAAGTCCGCCCGCGCCCCGAAGCCCGTCGTCGCTCCCATCTCGACCGCCGCCGACCGGTGCGACGTGGTGGCGGCCAGCGCCCCGGCGCCGGGCAGCGGCCCCAGCCACAGGGCCGTGCAGATCGCCACGGCGAGCCGCGCCCTCGAGACACGATGATCCTGTCCTTGCATGTTCGCTCCTTTCCCCTGCCCACACGGACGCGCGGACGCGGCATCGCGCCCGGCTCCGGCCCCCGGAACGGAGCCCGGATGCAGCCGCCGTGCCCGGCGGCGGCGCGCGAAAACGGCGTTATCGTGTCGTGCTCATTGCCGCGGCACGGTGCCGCGGCAGGAAGGACTGCGCCATGAGCGACCTGAACACGAAGCACAACCGCGCCGTGTGGATCGACATCCCCGTCGCCGACCTCGACCGCGCCGCGGCGTTCTACCGGGCCGTGCTGGGCGTCGGCGTCCACCTGGAGGAGGCGCAAGGCGTGCGCTTCGGCGTGCTCGAGCACGAGCAGGGCAATGGCGGCTGCCTGCTGGTGGACCCCGAGTCGATCACCGACCGCGCCGGCATCATGGTCTACCTGAACGTCGACGGCCGGATCCGAGACGCCGTCGCCCAGGTCCAGGCGCACGGCGGCCGCGTGCTGCAGCCCGTGCACTCGCTGGGGCCGCACGGCTGCCGGGCGGTGGTCGTCGACAGCGAAGGCAACCGGCTGGCGCTGCACTCGACGGGGGCGGCGTAGGGCGGTCGGGAGAGCGAGGATGGTCTGGACTTGCTTGGTCTCGACTTGCTTGGTCTCGACTTGCGCCGGCGCAAGCGCGCCGGCGCCAGGTCCGGTCGCGCCGGCGCCGTTGCCTCGCGACGCGCGGGTTCGCTTCGCCCC
>VGXH01000209.1 GCA_016873405.1 bacterium | reverse complement strand
AAAAACACCTGCTGAGGGATCGGCCGGCGGCGCGGCGGCTTGAGCCCTTTCGGCGAAGCGGGGCACGACCGGCGGCGTTTCCTGAAGGAATCCTCAGCAAGTTCAGGGCCGTACTGCGGGGATATCGGGCAAATCGTTGACGTGCAGCAACATGGCTGTCTGGTCGTCGGAGCGGTGGTGGGCGCCGAAGGCGTTGACGGTGGCAAAGACGTGCTCGAGGACGGTCGCGGGGTGGCCTTCGGCAGCACCTTCGACGAGCGCGAACAGGCGTTCGGTGTCGAAGAAGTCGCCCTGCGGATCGCGCTGTTCCGTCAGTCCGTCCGTGTAGAGGAACAGGCGGTCGCCCGGTTCGAGGCGGATCGCGCCCTCGCGGTAGGGGTAGGCCGGTTCGACGCCGAGGACCGGACCGCCCTTGCGCAGGAACCGACGCCCGGGCCGCGCCCGGCGCAGCAGCAGCGGGGGCTCCATGCCGGCGTTGCAGTAGATCAGCAGGCCGGCGCCCGGATCCCAGACGGCATAGAAGAAGCAGATGAATCCGCCCTCGGTCACCAGCGAGGCAACGACGGAGTTCATGCGCGAGACCACCGCCCGCGGGCCGTCTCCCCGTTCGACGGCCAGCCGGAAGGCGACGCGCAACGAACTCATCATGAGTGCCGCCGGGATGCCCTTGCCGGCGACATCGCCGATGGCCAGCGCCACCCGGCCGCCGTCCATGGCGAAGTAGTCGAAGTAGTCGCCGCCGACGGTCCGACACGGCTCGTTGCGGCCGCAGACCACGCCCTGGGGCATCGCCAACGGCTCCACCGGCAGCAGGTTGGCCTGGATGCCGCGGGCCACTTCGAGCTCCGTCTCCAATCGCCGGACACGCAGACGCTCCTCGTACAACTGGCGGCTCTCGACCACCGGGCCGGCCTGCACGGCCAGCGCCTGCAGGTTCGCCACGTCCTCCTGGCCGTAGAGCTGGCCGCCCGCGGTCGGACCGAAGGCCAGGAAACCCAGCAGCCGGTTTCCCGAGACCAGGGGCACCAGCAGTTCGGCATCGAGCGAACGGAGAAGGTGCCAGGCCGCCTCGGCCTCCGCGCCGCCGGGGCTGAAATCCTCGAGTTCCTCGCAGAAGACCGGACGTCTGACACGATCCAGCAGACCGGTCAGCGGGTTGTCCGGCGGGAGCGCGCCGCGCACCGGCGTGGCGCGCGGGGACCAGCCGGAACGCACGGCGAAGCCGCGCGAGGGTTGTCCCCCCGCCAGGACGATGGCGAAGCTCCGGGGGCGGAACAGCTCGCCGAGCGACTGGCTGAGGTGCTGCAGCACGGCGTCCGCCTCGATCAGCCCGGTGAGACGGTCCGCCAGACGGGCGATCGCTTCGCGATTGACCTGTCGCGACGGGTACAGGGCGGCGTCGATCAGCCGCTGCACGCGGGCGCGCAGCGGCGCGATGACGAGCGCCGTGGCCGCCACCAGCAGCACGAGCACGGCCGACGAGTCGACGGCGAACCAGGTGGACAGGAACGTCCCGACCGCGACCGTGACCAGCAGGTAGCCGACGACGACCAGGGCGGTCAGGGCGCCGTAGATGAGTCCGATCCGCACGACGAAAGCGGTATCGAGAGCGCCGTAGCGCATGATGGCCAGCGCGAAGCTGGCCGGGACCAGCAGGAGCGACAGGCCCAGATAGCGCAGGTACGGCGAAGTGCTCTCGGGCGCAAGCCAGCCGAGGGCCATCGTCACCAGGAACGGGACGAGGCCGGCCGTCAGCCCGGCGAGGACCACGAGCATCTTGGTGCGGCGGACGGGACGGTCACGCCGGAAGGCACTGCGGCCGAACCGCGCCAGCCCGGCCAGGATGAAGACCAGCATGTAGGCGAGGGAGACCATGCCCAACACGGCTTCGGGCACCCCCGGCGGGCGCGTCCCGCGCAGAGCCTCGACGGCGGTCGCGACGGCGAACAGCGCCCAGGCCGGCGCCATGAGCCAGCGGTCCAGCGCGGCGCCGCCGACGCCCGGGCGCCAGGGCGAGGGGAACAGCAGGAAGAAGCGCAGGAAATAGGCCGGCAGCAGGTACTGCAACAGCGTGCGCGCGTGCGCTATCGCGAGCACGAAGTCCAGCCGGGCGATGTCGGGGATGTCGATCAGGAAGAAGGCGAAGATCGCGCACATCGCGAAGAAACGGCGCGCGACCGGGTCGGGCCGTCGGGCCAGGACCCACCAGCCGATGAGAAGGAAGGCGAGCCCGCTGGCCCACTGCGTGTACTGGGCGATCATCGCCGCCTGCGACGGCGGGTCCGGCTGCAGGACGACGGCGCGGGTCATGCCGTCGCGTTCCACCTCGAGGGCGAGCGGTTCGAGCCGATAGCGTCCGGCCGTCGCCGCGTAGTATTCCGTCATCCGCGCGACCGGCCGGCCGTCGACGGCGACGACGCGGTCACCGGTGCGCAGGCCGCCGCGATCGGCGGGGCCGCCGGCCTCGACCCGCACGACGCGCTTGTTGAGGACGGAGTATCCGTACTCCGCCCGCCTGGCGATGTGGAAGGCCGCCGGCAACGACAACGCCAGCAGCAGGGGCGCCAGCACCAGCAGCGCCAGGGACCTGGTCACGTGCTCGAGGCGGGTCTGGCGATGCCCGGCGGGATGCCGCACTGCGCTGCTCCGGGCGGAACGGGTTCCGGCGTGGCTGGTGGCTCGTCGGGTCGATTGTACCACGGGTGGGGCCGCCGCCTAGTGTCCTGAGTCGGAAATACGTTGCCATTTCGGCGAGTCATCCCGGCGACCGGCAAGGCGCGACGACGAGAGCGTAGCCCACCTACGCCGAGGAGGAGCAACGCGGCCGGGCGTCGGGAGGGCCGCCGAAATGGCAACGTATTTCCGACTCAGGACACTAGCCCCGCCTGCGCGCCTGCCGGCGCGGTCCCGTTGCCAACGCGAAGGGCCCGGGTTCACCCGGGCCCTTCCGGCCGGTGCTCGGCGGACGCTGCCGCGCTGCTAGCGGAACAGGGCCTTCACGCCGCCCCAGGTCTGGTCCTCGGTCGCGACCGCGCAGTCACCGTTGATCGTGGCCACCGGGAAGGTGCGGCCACCGGTCGACTGCTTGAGCTCCTTGATGATGTTCGTGTTCGCGCCGTCGAGGTACGCAGGCACCTTCTGCGGCAGCGAGTGGAAGAACACGCCGTCGATGAAGAAGCGCGCCGGAGTCGTGGTGTTGGCCAGGTAGAAGTCGATGATCGCGATGACCACGGCCGGGTAGGTGAACGGGTTGATCATGGGGGTGACCACGCCGACGATGTACTCGCCCGCCGCGATGCCCACGTTGATGGCCCCGGCGCCCAGCGGGTCGACGTTGACGTTGGTCAGGAAGATCGGACCAGTCGTCGTCAGCTTGGCCTCCCAGCCGTGCACGCCCTGGGGGCTGGTCGGGTGGGTGATCACCAGGAACGCGCGGTGTGCACCCACGTCCATGGCGATGCAGTTGTTGCAGGCGCACGGATCGAAGTAGACGCCGATGCCGTCGTCGTCGGGGTCCAGCTGAGCCTGCGCGACTCCGGCGAGGGCCGGCAGGACAAACAGCGCAAGAAGCAACTTCCTCATAACAATCCCCCACGGTGTTGGGTCTCGTGGCTCAAGGCGAAGAACGAGACAGCCCGGGCGAACTCCTGCTCGTGCTCTCCAAACCTACCCGATATTCCGAGCGATGGGAAGCACAATTCTTGGGGAGCGAGGGCAAAATTCCGGGCCGCAGCGCGAAATTGTCGCCGAATCCGGTCGGTGATTGTGGAATGGGACTGTTTTATGTCATATCGTTGGCGGGCGTCCGGCGGGGCCGACGCGGGCGGCAGCGCTGCCCGGCGGTCAAACCCGTTGCCCCGCCGGGTCGGTGGTGCTAACTTCACAACTTGCGTCCCATCCAGCAATTCCGGCGATCCGGTTTCCGGCCTGACAGGAGCGATCCCCGTGGCAGACCTGCGCGAGACGGCCCAGTACACCCCCGGCGGGCTGGAGGAAGCCTGGTACCGCCGCTGGGAGGAGGCCGGCCTGTTCGGCCCGGCCGAGGACGCGGAAGGCGACCCGTTCGTCATCACGTTGCCGCCCCCGAACGTCACCGGCATCCTTCACATGGGGCACTGCCTCGGCAACTCGATCCAGGATACGCTCATCCGCTGGGCGCGGATGAAGGGGCGCCCGACGCTGTGGGTGCCCGGCACCGACCACGCGAGCATCGCCACCGAGCAGGTGGTCTCCAAGCGGATGGCCGAGCAGGGCGTCAGCAAGCGGCAGGCCGGTCGCGAGGAGTTCCTGCGTCGCGCCTGGGCCTGGAAGGAGCACACGCACGGGCGCATCACCGACCAGATCCGCCGCCTGGGCTGCTCGCTGGACTGGAGCCGCGAGGCCTTCACGATGGACGACGCCCGCAACCGCGCCGTCACCGAGGCGTTCCTGCGGTTGCGCGACAAGGGGCTCATCTACCGCGACGTCTATCTGGTGAACTGGTGCCCGCACGACCTGACCGCGATCAGCGACGACGAGGTCGAGCACCGCGAGGTGGAAGGCAGTCTCTGGCACCTGCGCTACCCGCTGGCCGACGGCAGCGGACACGTGACCGTGGCGACCACCCGGCCCGAAACGATGTTCGGCGACGTGGCCGTGGCCGTGCACCCTCACGACCCGGAGCGCGCGCGGTTCATCGGCAAGCTGGTGAAGCTGCCCTTGACCGAGCGCGAGATCCCGGTGATCGGCGACCACCACGCCGACCCGGAGAAGGGCACGGGGTTCGTCAAGATCACGCCGGCCCACGACCCCAACGATTTCCAGGTCGG
>VGXH01000208.1 GCA_016873405.1 bacterium | reverse complement strand
GTCGGGGACGCCGTCACGGTCCCGGTCCCTCAAGTCGTCGGGGCAGCCGTCGTCGTCGGCGTGGCCGTCGCGGTCTTCCGGCTGATCGGGGCAGAGGTCCTCGCCGTCCGGCACGCCGTCGCCGTCGTTGTCCGGGTCGGGGGCGCCGTCGTGGTCGGCGAAGCCGTCGAAGTCCTCCGGCCGATCCGGGGCCAGGTCGCGCGCATCGTGGATGCCGTCGCCGTCGTTGTCCGGGTCGGGACAGCCATCGTCGTCGCGGAAGCCGTCGCTGTCCTCGGGCAGGTCGGCGCAGCGGTCGCGGCGGTCGACGATGCCGTCGCCGTCGCGGTCTCGGCCGCCGACGCCGAATTGGCGCGAGAACGACACGGCCATCGACCAGTCGGGGAAGGCCGGATACCAGGCGGTCGCCGCGTCGTCGCGAGCCAGCGACACCAGGTACGAGCCGTGCGCCGCCCAGCCTTCCTGCTGGCCCCAGCGCAGGCCGGCGCCGACGCCGCTGAACTGTTCGCGCGGGCTGACGGCCTCGTGACGCGGGAAGCGGTCGACGCTGTACTCCACCCACAGCGCGGTCGAACCGCGGCGGAATTCGAGGGCTCCGCCGAGGGTCGTGACGTCGTTGCCGCCATCGCCGCCCACGGCAGAGGCGGCCGGGTAGCGCGACGGCCACGGGTCGAAGCCGTCGGTTCCCCAGCCGTAGCCCGCTTCCTCGTTGCGGTTCCAGGTGCGCGCCGCCTGCAGGTGCAGCCGCAGTTCGGGCACGTTCGCGTCGCGCCACAGGCGCAGCGTCAGCGGCCCGGCGGCGCGCGGCGACAGCACGCCTTCGCCCAGGCCGGCCCGGGCATCGCCCAGCGGCAGGTTGCCGCCGCCGCTGAGGGCGGCGTGCAGGGCCTCGCCGGCCAGCCGCCGCGTCAGGCGAACCTCCCACAGGCCGTCGCCCAGGCCGCTGCCGCTGGTGGGCACCCAGCCGGCGCCGCCGGACCAGGTCCGCCACGGCACTTCGGCCCAGGCGTCGAGCCAGGGCAGCGGACTCCACTCGGCGGTGGCGAGGATCTCCCGCCGCTGCACGCGGTAACGGTCGCCGTCGATCAGGTGGACGGTGCTGCAGGTGCGCCCACCCAGTCCCAGCGTCAGCAGGCCGTCCGCCACGGCGGCCGCCGACGACAGGCGCACCAGGCGCGCGGAGTCCAGCGGGCGCGGCGGTTCGCGGACGACCCGCGCGGCGGCCGGCGCGGGCGCCGTGAGCGGCGCCGCCAGCGCCAGGCAGGCCGCCGCCGCGGCGGCGAGCCGGCCCGTCGGTGCGCGGGCGCCGCCCTGCCGGCGGCGCCTCAAGCGCCGGTTCCCGGGTCGGTCGCCCGCGGTGGAGCCTGCGTGTCCCCGGTGCCGTCGCCGGGCGCCTGCTCGCCGTCGGCGGCCGGGCGCTTCAGTTCGTCCATGTAGTTCAGCTGCAGATCCAGCACGGCCTGATCGAGCAGCCGCAGCAGATCGGCGGGAGTTCCCGCCCGGCACTTGGCCTTCAGCATCTCGAGGACGTCGATGGTGGCGCGCGCCTGGTCGAGGTCGCGGTGGATCTCGCCGCTGGCCGGATCCTGCAGCTTTCCCAGCTGCGTCATCGCCGCGTGCTGCAGCGAGAAGACCAGTCCCATCAAGACGTGGTCGTGCTTCGTCAGTTCGGCATCGTCGCTCATGCGCCCTCCTCAGGCTCCGGTCGTCGCCGCCGCGGCGACCTGCGGGTCGAATTCGTCGTGGATGGAGCCCATCACCGTCTCGATGAGGTCCTCCAACGTGAGCAGGCCGATCGGGTTCCCCTCCGCGTCGCAGACGGCGGCCATCTGGTTGCCCTGCCCGCGCAGCTCCTCGAACACCTCGTAGGGGGTCATGCGCGCGTCGATCAGCACGAACGGACGCCACAGGCGCCGCGGCACGACCCGCCCCGACTGCTCCGGCGGCAGGAAGAGCAGGTCGCGCGCGGTGACGTACACCTGCAGCGGGGCGCCGCTCCCGGGCCGGACCGGCAGCCGGCTCAGGCCCGAGCGGGCGGCGAGCGTCAGGCACTCGCCCACGGTCGCCGTCGGCTCCACCGCGACCACCGCCTCCAAAGGGCGCGCCAGCGTCGACAGCGGGCGGTGCGCCAGTTGCAGGAAGCGCTCGAGGATCTCGGTGAAGCCCCGCTCCTGGTCCGCGGGCTGGGCGTGCGTCCGCATGAGGGCCGCCAGGCCGCCGCGGTCCAGCCGCCGCGAACCGCCGCCGACCGGCGGCAGCAGCCGCGCCCAGAGCCGCCGGTAGGCTCCCAGCAGCACGCGCACCGGCCACAGCACGACCATCACGATCCGGAACGCCGGCAGCACCGCCAGGCAGAGGCGCTCGGGATACTCGCGGAAGGCGACCTTGGGCAGGATCTCCCCGCAGACGATGGTCACCGCCGAGACCACCGCCACGGCCAAGCCCTGGCCGGCGTCGCCGTACCGTTCGGTGAGGACCAGCGTCACCAGAGCGCTCAGCGCCACGTTGACGAGGTTGTTGCCGACCAGGCACGTCATCAGCGCGTCCTCGAGGTCGCGCAGCAGGCGCCGCAGGCTGCGGCCGCGCGCGGTGTCGGCGGCCGCGGAGCGGCGCAGACGCACGCGACTGACGCTCATCAGCCCGGTCTCGGTCCCCGAGAAGAAGGCCGAGCCCACCAGGCACAGCCCCAGGCCGGTCCAGAGCAGCAGCCCGTTGGGGCCGTTCACCGCCCGCTCCCGGCGGACGCCGACCGGCGCGTCACCTGGATGCGCGCGGCGCTCAGTCCGTCCATCTCGAGCACGGTCAGCCGCGCCTGCGGCAGGGTCACCCGATCACCGGGAGCGAGCACGCGCCCGAGCGTCGTCATCAGGAAACCGGCCACCGTCACGTAGTCACGGCTCGGCGGCAGGCGCACGCCGCAGGCTTCCTCCAGCGCGCGCAGGTCCGTGCGCCCGCTCACCACCCAGCGACCCTCGCCCAGCGGGATCACGTCCGGATCGCGGGCCGAGGCATCGGCCACCGGGCCGAGCAGGGCCTGCAGGCAGTCGGCCATGGTGACGATGCCCGTGAAATCGCCGTGCTCGTCGACCACGCACGCCAGGTGCGAGCCGCCGCGGCGCATCTCGGTCAGCAGGGCGTCGACGTCCTTGCTCTCGGGCACGAACAGCAGCGGGCGGGTGCCGCCGCGCAGCGGCTGGTCGTCGCCGCTTCCGGCCGCCAGCAGGTCCTTCAGATGGAACATGCCGACCGGACACGCGCCCTCGGCCCCCAGCACCGGATAGCGGTTGAAGCCGGCGCGCCGGGCGACCGCCAGGATCTCGCCCCGCGCCATGTCCGCGCGCAACGAAACCACCGCCGGCCGGGGCACCATGATGTGCTGCACCTCGAGCCCGGACAGCTGCAGCAGCCGCGCCAGCGAGCGGCCCTCGGTCTCGGTCAGGGTGCCGTCCTCGATCGCCAGGTCGCAGGCGGTCTGCAGTTCGGCGATGTGGGGGGCGCGCGAACCCGGCCGGTCTTCCGGCAGGAGGCGCAGCATCCCCGCCACCAGGCGGCCGGTCAGCCAGACCACGGGCCGAGCGGCCGCCACCCAGGCCCGCAGAGGCAGCTGGACGACCGGCGCCACCTGGTTGCGCCGGCCCAGCGCGAGCAGCTTCGGCGTGATCTCGCCGAAGAGCAAAAGAAGGAGCGTCGCCAGCGGGATGGCCACGGCCACGCCCTGCGGCCCGAACCAGCGCAGGCACAGGCCGGTCGCCACCACGCCGGCGGCGGTGTTGACCAGGAGATTGCCGACCAGAAGCGCCGACAGCAGGTCGTGGGCGCGGCGCAGCAGGCGCGTCACCTGGCGTCCGGCGTTGCCGCCGCCCGCCTCCAGCCGGGCCCGTTCGCCCGCGGTCAGCGAGAAAAGCGCCGTCTCCGAGCCGGAGAAGAACGCCGACAGGGCCAAGAGGACGGCGAGCAGGATCAGTTCCACGCGCGGGCTCCCCGGGGCTGACGCGGGCGGCCTCGGGCGCCACCGGCCGGGCGATGGTAACGCGGGGCGCCGGGGGCGGCAAGGACGCGCCGAAGGCGGCGGGACGACCGACGGCAGGACCGGTGCCGCTGGCGCGGCCGGCGGCGATGTGCTTCACTTGGGAGGTTGCGCCCCGCCGGCGATGCGTCCCGCTGCCGCCGCGCGCGTGGCGTCGGCGCGATACCCCGGCCGCGGATGGTCCCGTGCAAGACTGGCTGCTCCTGCGCTTCTCTTCGCTGGGCGACCTCTGCCTCCTGGGCTGGTCGTTGTCGGCGCTGGCCGACGCGGCCGGGCGCGATCGCCCGCGCGTGACGGTGGCGACCAAGGCGATCTTCTCGCCCCTGGTCGCCCGCTTCCACGGCGTCGACGGGACCGAACCGCTGGCCGGATCGGGACTGGGGCCGCTGCGCGACCTGGCCGGGCGCCTGCGCGCGCGCCGCTGGCACCGCGTCATCGACGCGCACCACGTGCTGCGCAGCCACGCGCTGCTGGCGCTGCTCGGGCGCCGCGCCGACGCGCGCCTGGCCAAGGACACGGCCGCCCGCCTGCGCCTTCTGGCCGGCGGCCCGGGCTCGTCGGCGCTGACCGGCACGATGGTCGACCGCTTCGACCGCTGCCTCCTGCCGGACCGGACCGTCGCCGGGAACCGCCGCCCGCCGCTCGCCTCCCTGGCCGGCGTCCGCGCCGAGGACGGGCCGCGACCCCTGGGACTGGCGCCCGGCGCGCGCTGGGCCGCCAAGCGCTGGCCCGAGCCGCACTGGATCGCGTTGATCGAGAGCCTGGCCACGGCGGGGGAACACGACCTGCGCCTGTTCCTTGGACCCGACG
>VGXH01000207.1 GCA_016873405.1 bacterium | reverse complement strand
GGGGGTGCCTCCTCGACGAACAGCGACGCCGCCTTGATGCTGAGCACGAGCATCTCGGGGTCCGAGACGATCTCGCCACCGGACACCGTGAGGTCGCCGGCGAACACCTTGTCATGCAGTTTCAGTTCGCTGATGTCGATCTCGACGAACTCCGGCAGGCTGCGCGGCAGGCAGCTGACCTCCACGGCGTCGTTGGCCAGGGCGACGGAGCCCTCGCCCGACTTCACGGCCGCGCAGGTGCCCGCCACGTGGACGCGCACCGCCACCGTCACGGGCTGGCCCTCGGGGATCTCCATCAGGTCCACGTGGAGGATCCGGTCGGTGATGGGATGCCGCTGCACCTCGCGCAGCAGCGCGATGTGGCCCTCGCCCATGCCCGCCTGGTGCAGCTGGAAGATGGCGCTGCGGCCGCCGAGGTGCTTGAGCGCGACCTCGAAGGCATGGCCGTCCAGCTCGATGCTGGCCGTCGGAAGGCCCTTGCCGTAGAGGACGGCGGGCACGCGGCCGGCCGCGCGGGTGCGCCGGTTCTCGTTCTTGCCGACGGTGGTCCGCGCGTGGATGTTCAGATTCACCAGGCTCATCGCTGCATTCCTCCGCCTGCGGTCACGCCAGGCATCTGGTTACCCCGGCAGCCGGTCCGCGCGGACCGCTGTCGGGAAGCCGCCGGACGGGCCGGCAGCGCACAAGGCGGCTCCGCGCGGCGCCCGTCGCCTCGGGACGAGGGTTCTGGACGGGGGTACGCGCCGGCACCGCCAATGCGGAAAAGGACCGCCAAAGAAAGCACCGGCCGCCGGCGCTGTCAAGCGGCCGCCCGGTCAGACGAACAGGGCGCTGACCGTCTTCTCGAGGTGGATCCGTTCGATCGCGTCGGCCAGCAGCGCCGAGATGTCCAGCACCCGGATCTTCGCGCACTGGTCCTGGCGTGTGAACGGAACCGAGTTGCTGACAACGACTTCCCTCAGCGGCGCTCCGTTCAGGCGCTCGAGGGCCCGCCCCGAGAGGATCGCGTGCGTTGCGCAGGCGGTGATCGACAGGGCCCCGTGTTCGTGGCAGACGCGCGCGGCGTCGGACAGCGTGCCCGCGGTGTCGATCATGTCGTCGAAGATCACGACGTCCTTGCCCCGGACGTCGCCGATGAAGTTCATCACCACGGCCTCGTTGGGGCGCGGCCGTCGCTTGTCGATGATGGCCAGGCTCGCGTCCAGCCGCTTGGCGAACGCACGGACCATCTTGATCGAACCCACGTCCGGCGCCACGACCGCCAGGTTCTCGCGCGAGCGGTCGCGGAAGTAGTTCAGCCAGACGGGCGCCGAGTAGATGTGGTCGACGGGGATGTTGAAGAAGCCCTGGATCTGCGGCGCGTGGAGGTCGATGGTCAGCACGCGGTTGGCGCCCGCGGTGGTGATCAGGTCGGCCATCAGCTTGGCGGCGATCGGCACGCGGGGCTGGTCCTTGCGGTCCTGGCGCGCGTAGCCGAAATACGGGATCACCGCCGTCACCCGTCGGCACGAGGCGCGCCGCACGGCGTCGATCAGGAGCAGCAGTTCCATCACGTTCTCGGCCGGCGGCATCGTCGGTTGCACGATGAACACGTCGGCGCCGCGGATGTTCTCGCCGATCTTGATCTGGATCTCGCCGTCGGAGAAGCGCCCGGCTTCCACCGGCAGCAGGTCGATGTTGAGGTTGGCGGCGATGAGATCGCCCAGCGCGCGGTGGGCGTTGCCCGTCATCACGACCAGATCGTTGCGCATCCTGACGGCTCCCGGGCAGGGTGGCGCCGGCGCGGGCGCGCGCGGCGTGCGGGCTCGGCGGGCAGCCGAACGGTCGGCATGTCCGAGGTCAGGAAGCTACACGCCCCCCATGCGGGCGGCAACGGGAAATCTGGGGCGATCGCGTCTCGGCAGGAAGGCTGGACGAAGGCGCGCGGAAGCGGCGGAGCGAGATGGTTGGGGCGGGAGGATTCGAACCCCCGAATGCAAGGACCAAAACCTTGTGTCTTACCACTTGACGACGCCCCAACCGGGCCGATGTCGCGAGCAACGCGTCACAGTCACAGTCTACGCGCGTCAGAACCTCCCGGCCATCGCCGAGCCATGGTCGTCGTCATCGTCGTCGTAGTGCCCCCGCGAGGGCGGCGGCAGTTCGCCGCTCTCGACGCGCTGCATCTCGCGCCGGTAGGCCGCGATGACCTGGTTCTCCATCCACTTGCGCGTGTCCATGTTGATCGGATGGGCGATGTCCTGGAACGTTCCGTCCTTGCGCTTGCGGCTGGGCATGGCGATGAACAGGCCCGAGGCGCCCTCGATGATCTTCAGGCCGCGGATGACGAAGGCATTGTCGAGGGTGATGCTGGCGAATCCCTTGAGCTTGTTGTCGTCGCGCAGGGTGATCCTGATTTCGGAAATGTCCAAGGCAGTCCCTCTCCGTGGCAGGCCTGGAACCCTGGTCGCGAACCGTCGGTCCGCGTGCCTCAATCGTCCATGATCTCGACACCGCCGGGATGCGGCCCGACGACCCGAACGAACAACCCGGCCTCCGCGTACCCCCCGGCGATCGTGGCGAGGTTGCGGCCTTCCGGATAGACTCCGTAGACCGCCGAACCGCTGCCCGAGAGCATGGCGACGACGGCGCTCTCGCGCAGATCCTGCACCAGTCGTTGCAGCCCGGGCTCTCCCGGCAGCACGACATCCTCGAGCCGATTGAACCCCGGCCACGTCTTCTGCGGAAAACGCGCCAGAATCGGCTTGATGACGGCGATGCTAGCCTTGGGGCTCTGGACTGTCAATCCCAAATTGAGGCGCCCGTAGACGTCCGCCGTGTTCAAGTTCATGGCGGGTTTGAGGATAAGGAAGCGACAGCCGCGCACCGTGGGCAGCGGCGTCAGGATCGTCCCGATGCCGCGCCCGAGCATGGTCCCGCCGCGGATGAAGAAGGGGACGTCGGCGCCGAGCTGCGCCGCCAGCTTCTCCAGCGCGCCGGTGTCGAGGCCGGTGCCGAACAGGCGGTCGCAGGCGACCAGCACCGCCGCGGCGTCCGAGCTGCCGCCGCCCAGGCCGGCGGCGGCCGGGATCTCCTTGTGCAGCGCCAGGCGCAGCCGCCCGCTGACGCGCTGCTCCCGGCAGAAGAGGCGGGCGGCGCGCCAGCAGAGGTTCGATTCGTCGGCGGGAACGCCGCGCACGGGCCCGGTCACCTCGAGGACGATCTCCGGCTCGCGGCCCAGCCACTGCTCGTCGAGCGCGACCTCGAGCGTGTCGAACAGCTCGACGGCCTGCAGCACGGTCTCGATCTCGTGGTAGCCGTCGTGCCGGCGTCGCAGCACTTCGAGATGCAGGTTGACCTTGGCCGGCGCGCGCAGGCGCAGCCGGCGGCCCACCGGCCGCCGCCCGTCCACGAAGGTCTCGTCGCCGCCGGTCCGCCGTTCCATGGCCGCGCTCCCGCCGGGGTGAGGGTCAGGGCGACCGCGCCGCGCTCGCGCCGGCATCGCCGTCAGGGGCCGGCGGCCGCCGGTTCAGCGCGCGGCGCGGCCCAGTCCGCGTGCAGCGCGGCCCAGGGGCCGCCGTCGCCGGCGCCGTCCTTGCCGCGCGCCGGCAGCCGCCACAGGCGGGTCAGCGCGCCGCCCGGACGCGGCCGCGCAACGTCGGGTTCGGGCAGGTCGAAGTCAAGCGACAGCAGTTCGACCTGGCCGGCCAGCCGCATGTCGCCGGGCTCGACGGCGCCCAGGCCGCGTTCGGCGCAGGCGCGCAGCCACGGCACGTCGCGCGGCAGCCGGCCGGCCAGCCGCAGCGCCACCGCGTCGACGGCCAGCGCGTCGTCGCCGGCGATGATCACGTGCCGCGCCAGCGCCCGTCCGCGCGGCCCGACGTGCCAGACCGTGCCGTCGACCACGGCGGCCAGCCCGCCGAACGCCTCGCGCAGCGCCGCGACCGTCTCGGCCCGCACCTCCGGGGCCGGCACGCCGCGCCGCGCCGGATGGCCGCCCAGCACCAGACGACCCGCGGTCGCGCACGCGCCCTCCAGGCGCCACGGCGAGACCAGGTCCGCCGCGGCCAGGACCAGCAGGGCGCGGCGCCGCAGCGCCGCCGGGATCGTCGGCGCTCCGCCGGCCGCCTCGAGCGAGGCCAGCTGCTCGCGCGGTCGCCACGGGACGGGCGCCGCGCCGGCCGTCGCATCGGCGAGCGCGTGTCCGCCCGCCGCCCGCTCCCAGGCCGCGCCGGTCGGCCAGGGCCGCGGACCGGCGGGGCCGGAGGCGGCGACCGTGACCGGTCCGGTGGCGGCCGTGGCGGCCAGCGCGGCGGCGACCTGCCACGGCGGGCACGTGCGGCCCGGCCGCCAGGCGGCGCCGTCCAGCGCGGCGACCACCGCGCGCGGGCCCGCCGCCGGCGCTCGGTCCAGGCCCGCCAGCGCCAGCGCGCGGCGGTAGTCCTCGGCGACGGTCTCGGGACGGGCTTCGACCAGGGCGACGAGCGGTCGCATCGGGACGCCTCCGACAGGCCCCGCCGTCACTGGCCGGGGCCGATGATGCGGATGGCCGTGACCACCCAGGCCAGCACGACCACCTGCAGGAACTTGTCGACCAGCAGGATCTCGTGGGGCCGGCCGCCACGGTCCTCCAGGAACACGAGGTACAGGTAGCGGCCCATGCCCAGCAGGACGAACGGCAGCGTGTAGACGAGGTTCCGGGTGCCGAAGTGGCGCACCGTGTCCGGCCACACCGTGTAGAGCGCGTAGGCCATCGCCGTCAGCGCGAAGCTGCCGCCGATCAGCGCGTTGAGCATCGGCTCGCTGTAGCCGCGCAGCGCCGGCCGCGTCTCGCCGGCGCCGGGCACCATCTTCAGCAACTC
>VGXH01000206.1 GCA_016873405.1 bacterium | reverse complement strand
GCGGCTCGCGACCGGCGGTGCGGTCGGCCAGCAGGTCCTCGAGCAGGTCCAGCGCCGCGTCCAGGTCGTGCACGGCGCCGCCCTGCGGGATCAGCGTGATGGGCCCCACGACGCCGCCGGCGACCCGGCCCAGGGCCTCCAGGCGTTCGAAACGGTCCAGCACGACCCGCCACTTCTGACGGCCCTCGCCCCAGGCCGCCAGCACCGCCGGCGCGTTGCCGGTGGCGATGATCGCCAATTCGCTGCGCGCCAGATCGGGCGCCGCGGCCAGCGGATCGGACTCGATATCGGGCGCGTTCGCGCGCGCGGCCGTCAGGGACCAACCGTAAGGATCCGGGCGCGTCCAGAGCACCGGCAGCGTCCAGGGCTCGAACGAGGCGTCCATGGCGCGGCCGGCTTCGTCGTTCAGGCAGACGAACGGGTAGAGGAAGCGGCACACCGGATCGCCGCGGCCCGCCAGGGCACCGACGCCGGCGCGCAGGGTCGGATCGGCCGCGTGCAGGCGGCTGCGCACGGCCAGCCAGAGCAGGCCGGCCAGCAACGCGCCGGCGGCCGGGCCCTGCGGCCAGCCGTCGCCGAGCGCGGCGCGACGCGGCGGCTCGAGATCCGGATGTCCGAGCGCCGGGTCCCAGCTCGAGCGCCACGGCTGTGTCTCGCCGAGGGCGATGCGGACGAGTGCCGATCGCTCGCAGCCGCCGCCCGGCAGCCGGCTCTCCAGCACGGCGGCCAGCACCGCGGTCGCCGGCCACGGCGCGGGCTCATGCTCCCAAGCCTTGCCCACCGCCTGCGTGACCACCTCGTCGGCCGCCACCACCCGTCCGCGACAAGGCGCCAGGAAGGTGTCCAGCGCGGTCGCGCCCTCGCCCGGCCGCCAGAAGGCCACATCGCGCGGCTGGTCGCCCCACCAGAAGACGACCGCGACGCGTCCGTCGGGCTCGACCGCGCACGACGCCCACGAGAGGTTGTGTTCCGGCAGCGGGCCCGGCTCCGGGCGCCGGTACTCGATGCGGGCCAGCGCGCGCCCGAACCGCGGAGCCAGCTCCGAGCCGGGCTCGAGCCCGGCCGCCTGCATCGCGCCCAGCGCCTCGTCGTAGCGCGGCACCGCGAAGTGCACGCGGTCGGTGTTGCCCAGCAGCTCGAGCAGGCGCACGCGCGCCTCCCCCGCGCGCGGCGCCGGCCCCCGGCACACATGCAGGAAGGCGCGATAGAGCTCGACGCTGGCCGCGGCCCGGCCGAGCAGGCGGTCGGCGGTGATGGCTTCCAGCCAGCAACGCTCCTCCTCCAGCCGCCCGGCCGACCCGAAGTAGCGCGGCTGCAGCAGCTGCAGGAACACCTGCGCCCATTCCTGCGACTCCGGCGAGCCCTGCCGGAGCACACCCTGCTGGACGAACGACTCGAGCAGTTCGCCGCCCTTGCGGGCCATCCAGAGGCGGTCTTCCTCGGTCAAGGGCACGTCGTGACGCACGAGCTGGGGGTCGAACGGGCGGCCCGTGCGCGCCGCGGTGCGGAACAGGCCCTTGAGCAACGGCACCGCGGAGGCCGGTTCCTCGCCGAACACGCGGCTGCGCGCGACCAGGAACAGCGACTTCTCGAGCACCGGCTGGTTGCGCTCGGCGTCGTCCTCGGGGCGCAGCTCGGCCACGCGCACGCCCTCGCGCACGATGAGGTCGCCGGCGGCCAGGAAGCGTTCGCGGAATTGCCCGGACTGGCGATCCCAGCGGCCGGGCCGCGACCGGTCACGGCGCAGCAGCCGCACCGCTCCGTCCGGCACGCGCTCGGTCAGGAAGACGCGCAGCGGCGACTGCGCGCGGGCGTCGACGGCCGCCAGATAGGAGGCCTCGGCGGCGACGAAGTCCTGGGCCGCGAGCGCGCGTTCGGCCGCGCCCAGGGACTGCCAGTAGCTGAGTCCGCGGTGCGATTCGGTAGCCATGGCGCGCACGATATCACGCGCGCGCTCGCGGCGGTAGGACAAAGCCCGCCGCTCAGCGCACGATCGTCACGCGCACGGCCGCCGGCGGCCCGCCGGCACGCGCGCGCACCAGATAGGTGCCGGCCGGCAGCGGGCGGCCATCGGCGCCGCGACCGTCCCACGCCGCCTGCCAGCCGCCCTGATCCGCTTCGCCGGCGACCGCGGCCAGGCGTCTGCCGCGCAGGTCGAAGACCTCGAACCCGGCCGGGCCCCGGCCCGCGCCGACCCCGCTGAGGCTGAACGCGAAGCGACCCGCGCCGGGATTGGGCTGCACCGTCAGTTGCGCGACCGTCAGGACGGCCGGCGGCGTCGTCGCGGCGCCGGTCACCAGCGGGTAGGCGCCGCTGTTGCGACCGTCGCCGCGCGCGGTGGCCCACAGCGGATCGGAGGCATAGAGGTCGGCCACCGGGGTGATCGAGACCGTCCGGTTGGCCACGTCAAGCCGCAGCAGGAGGTCGGCGCTCACGCGCAGCACGGTCGCTCCCACCGCCGGCACCGGACTCGCCGCCGCGCCGCCGCCGGCCACCGGCCGTCGCACGGCCAGGGGATTCCCGTCACCGGTGTCCAGATACCAGGCCGTGGTCAGGCCGGGCACGCTGGACAGGCCGTAGAGCAGTTCCTGCCAGTCCAGGTGAACCAAAGGCGCCAGATCGGTGCCCCAGCCGCCGCGGTGGTTCCAGGCCAGCGGCGGCGCCAGGCGCAGGGCGTCGCGCACCAGTTCGCCCTGCCCCGCGGTCGCCCGCACGTGCAGACCCGGCACCACGCGCGCAACACCCAGGCCGTCCAGCCCGAGCCGCGCCTCACCGAGGTTCCAGACCGCGGCCGCGCCGGTCTGTCCGTTCTCGAGCAGCCCGAACAGGCCAACGTGCAGTTCGCCGCTGTCGGGACGCCCGCCCACCGCCGGCCAGGAGACGGCCTTCCAGCCGCCGCCCGTCGGGCCGGGCACCAGGGCGCCGTCGCCCGGGCCGGGCTGCCCGTCGCCGTCCAGCACGCGGAAGACCACGGCCGCGGGACTGCCCTGCAGCACCGGCACCACCACCTCGTGCCGGCCGTCGCGGTCCAGATCCACCAGCACGGGCGGACCCGCCGGGGCCGCGCCCAGGCTGCGCGGCCAACCGGGCAACGCGGTCAGCTGTCCGTCCAGCGCCATGACCGTCCCGTCGGCGAACGCCACGACGATGCACTCGGCCGGGCCGGGCCCCAACACGCCCACGGCCGGGGCCAGCGGCCCCGGGCGGCCGAGCGCGACCGCCAGTTCCTGCACCGCGCCGGCGCGCCAGGCGTAGGCGCCCCCCACGGCGTCGATCACCAGCACGCGCTTCTGGCCGCCGGCGGTCACATAGCCCACCGGCGGGGTCAGCCAGCGATTCAGGGTCAGGTTCACGGTCTGGTAGGTGCCGGTCGGCGCGAAGAAGTAGACCGAGCCGTACTCGGAACTGACGACGATCTCGTCCCCGGCGCCGCCGTCCAGGTTCCAGACCAAGGGCACGTTGAGGCCGCCCTCGGCCGAGACGCTCGGAAAGACGAAGACCGGCCAGTTGGCGCGGTGGGTGCCGTCGCTCGCCAGCAGGTTCACCGAGCGGGCGACGGGATCGGACGCGACCAGCGACGGAACCACGAACGACGGCCCGACGAACCCCGCCACGTTTCCGCAGGAAGGCAGCCCGGTGGCCGCGCCCGGCAGCACGCGGACGGCGCCCTGTTGCGGGAACGCTCCGGACTCGCGCAGGCGCAGCGTGACCGCGCCCTGCCCCGACACCCGTTTGACCGCCACGAGGTTCCACGAGTCCGCGGTCGCGGTGACGTAGGTGTATTCGGAAATGCCGGCGCCCGACGTGTTCAGGCGCGTGACCCCCGCGCCCGTGCGGTCCAGGTCCAGCACGCGGGGGTCGGCCACCACCAGTTCGATGTCCAGCCCTGGCGCCGGCAGCGCCTCGACCAGATACCGCACGCGCGGCTGCAGATCCAGCCGGCGGGCGACCACGGGCTGGCGCACGGTGCTGGTGAGCGTATCGACCTGGTCCGCGCCCGGCCGCAACGGCAGCAGCAGCGCCTGCGCGGCGGCGTCCGCGCGCAGCAGACCCCAGCCGCGGTCGTCGCGCGGCGCGCTGCCGGCGGGCAACGCCGTGCGCGCCGTGCCGTCGGGGGTCTCGGCCAGGGGCACGGGCGCCGCGGTCAGGCGCAGCACAGCCATCCGCGTGCGGACGGACGTCAGGTCGCGCGGCAGCCAGGCGGCCTGCTCGCCCAGCGCCTCGTCCAGCAGGTGCAGCGCCCCGGCCGCGTGCGCTGCGGCCAAGCTGGTGCCCCAGCGCCCGCTGTAGGTGTCGTTCGGTTCGCTGTCGGCGCACTCGACGCGCCCGCCCGCCTGCAGAAGACCGCCGCCCGGGGCCACCAGATCGGGCTTGGTCGGCCAGAGGCCGCCACGGCCGCTGAAGGCGGACACGGCGCCATCGTCGCCGACCGCGCCCACCGTCAACGCCGTGGGCAGTCGCGCGGGCCAGCCGGGCCAGCCGTCCGCGCCGTAGTTCCCCATCGCGGCGACAGGCAGCATGCCGGCGTGCGCCAGGTCCCGCACGGCAGTGGCGATGCCCAGCTCGGCGTCCCAGTTCATGGCGATCAACACCGGGCCGATGCGCAGCGCCTGCTGCCGGTCCAGCACCCAGTCGCAGGCGGCCAGGAAGTCGCCGGCCCAGGCGCGCCAGACGACATCGAAGTCGTAGAACTTGACCACGACCAGGCGCGCGCCCGGCGCCACGCCGCGGCGGGCGTATTCGACGTTGCCGGCACCGGCGGCGACCGACGCCAGCGCCGTGCCGTGGTGGTGATAATCCCAGGGCCCGGCGGCCTGCGGGAAATCGTCGGTGACGTCGTGCCATCCGACGACCGCC
>VGXH01000205.1 GCA_016873405.1 bacterium | reverse complement strand
CTGTGGCGGGGACTCAGCCCTCCTCGGCGGCCTCGCGGGTCAGCTCCATGTTCTCCCGGAGCTCGACCTTCCGCTTCTCCAGCTTCTGATGCTTCTTCAGGAATTCCTTCTTGATCCAGTCCCGGTAGAGCGAGGCGCCGAGGCAGCCGGAATCGTAGGCGTAGATGCTCTGCGAGGCGGCCGGCGCCTCCTCGATCTTTTTGTTCGTCGTGATGATGGTCTTGAAGACGTCGTTCGGCCCGAAGACGGCGCCCAGCTCCTTCTTCATGTTCTTCTGCAGCGGCGTGCGGCCGTCCTTCATGGTCAGCAGGACGCCCATCAGCTGCAGCCAGATGTTCTGCCGCTCCTGCACGCGCTCGATCAGCTGCTTCATCTGATGCAGGGTCGGAATCGCCAGGCCGGTGCACGGGGTCGGGATCAGGGCGTAGTCCGCGGCCACCAGCGCGTTCTGCGTCAGCACGCCCAGGTCCGGCGGCGTATCGATGATGATCCAGCCGTAGGAGGTCGACAGCGACTGCACCACCTTGGCCAGCCGGTCGGTGATCTGCGTCTTGGCCATGCTCTCGAGCGAGGGGCTGGACGGCAGCAGGTCGATGTTCTCGTCATAGATCGTCGAGGCGATGCCGTCCTGGGGGGTGATCGCCCGGCGCAGGACGTCGAACACGCTGCGGGCGGGCGGCTCGCCGTCGAGCTTGCCCAGCAGCGTGCTCGTGGCGCAGCCGTGCGGGTCCATGTCGATCACCAGGCAGGACGACGTCACGTCGCTGTACCGGGTCAGGCCCGCCGCCAGATTGATGGCCGTGGTGGTCTTGCCCACCCCACCCTTGTGATTCACGACGGCGATCACATTGCCCATGCGGGGTCTCCCGTTCGCTCGGGTCGGGGACGGCGGCTGGCGAAGAGCGCCAATATAGGAGTCCGCCGGGCCGGCAGAAAGAAAAAAACCCGTCCCTGCCCCGTTTGTCCCCGAATCAGGACAATCGCCGCTCCCGGCCCTACCAGCCCCGCGAGACCGCCAGTCGAACGCCGGTCCGCCAGAGGCGACCGGCGGCCTCGTAACGGACCGCCGGCTCGGGCGTCTCGGCGATGGGCGGCCGGAACTCGTTGATTCCCAAGCCGATCCCCGCCATGCTGACCTCCAGCCCGGCGAAGGCCCGGCCGATCCGCTGGCGATATCCGAGGACCACGCGCGGACCGAAACCCGAGTCTGACAAATCGTCGTAACGAGCTGCGGAGACCCGGCAGGCCGCCACCCCCAGCGCGGCGTACGGATGCGAGGGCCAGGATGTCAGGCGTGCCTCCAGGCCCAGCCCGAAGGTCAGGAAGGTCGCCCGGTCGTAGAAAAGGACGTCCCCGCTCTGGCCGAGCAGGGCTTCGGCGGCGATGTCCCCGGCGCCTCGCGCCAGGTCGGCCCGCAGCCACCAGCGGCCACGCCCGAGCCGGCGGGCCAGGTGCCCGGCGATCTCCAGGCCGGGATCCACGGTCGCGGTGAAGCGGGAGGCCCGGAACGACGTCGCTCCCGGCGGGCCCCAGGCCGCCGGGACGCCGTTGAGCGTCTCCACCCGGAAGAGATCCCCGCCGTCGCCGAGGCCCAGCGCGAGCCCGCCCAGCCAGCGGTGCGGGTCGCTCGCCAGAGCCGGCGGGGCGGTCAGGCCCGCCTGGGCTTCCGCTGTGGTCGGACGCGCCGGGACGGGCTTGGGCGGCTTGCGGCGCCCGGTGTCGCCACGCTCCTGGGCCGCGGCCGGCGGGGCCGCCGCGAGCAGCGCGCAGGCCAGCGCAACGGCGGCGCCGCCGCGCGCGGAACGGAGGCTCGAGGTCGCGCGCTTCACGATGGCGGTCCCTTCGTCGTGAACGTGCTGAGGATCGCCTCCAGGCGCCGGAAGTGGAGCATCTTGTCCTGCCCGGGCGCGTAGACCAGCAGATCGACGCAGTAGAGGCGTCCCCGTTCCCTGTCGGGGATGAACCAGCAGCGGAACGGGCCGCCCCCGTCGAAATCGGTGCTGCTCCAGGCGCCGTCGAGGCGGACGCAGGGCACGTCCCCGATGGTGTCGCGGCTCCAGGCGAAGGACTCGGGCACGAGTTCCTCCTTGTGGAGGGACTTGCCCATCTCCGTGCGCAGGGCCACCATCACCTCGGCGTCGGCCAGGAAGGCCGTCGGCTCGCCCGTGTCGCGCCAGCTGATCGTGATGCCTCGCGAGGGCGCGTTGGTGATCAACTCGAGACCCGGGAATCCGTCCGGCCGGAACTGGTTCTGGCGGAACTCGCCCGGGATCTCCAGCCAGAAGCCGAGCTCGCGCCAGTAGCGGGACATCAGGCCGGTCTGCAACCCGTCGTGGCGCGCGCGCCGCAGGATGCGTTCGCGGTTCTCCTTCTCGATGATCCCGCGCAGCTTGTCCGGGTTGTTGCGCAGGATGCTGCCGAGGCTGTTGACGTCGCGCGCGGCGACGACGACCGCCAGCTGGTACGTGGCCCAGGGGTCCGGCACCTGAACGATGCCGCCGCCGGTCTCCTCCATCCTGCGCCACGCGTCCGCCGAGACGAGCCGTTTCGCGTGCTTCTCCAGCGAACCGCCGCTGCCCAGGCGGACCAGCAGAAGGGCGTTCTTGTAGCCGCGCGCCACTTCCCAGTTGTCGGGTCCGAAGACGTCGACGGAGAACACCGTCTCCGGCTGGATGACGAAGGTGACCTGCGGGTTGAACGCGGCCAGGAACCGGTCGGTGACCGGGCGCAACGCCTCGTCGCTCAGCGCGACGGCGATGTCGCCGTAGGAGCCGGCGGCCATGAGGATGGCCTTCTCGTCGTCCAGGCCGCACCCGGCGAGCGTCGCCAGGATGCAGAACGCGACCAGAACGAACCCGCGAGTGCGCCGACGGGAGCGGATTGCCGGACGAGTCAATGCGACGCACCTCGGGACAGCGGAAGCGCCGGCGGCCCCGCGGGGCCGCCGCGCCGGGTCAGGGGGCGGCCCCTGTATCTAGGCCGCGGCCCCCGGTCGTGTCAAGCTGGGCCTTCAGGCGCTGCAGTTCGAGCTGCTGGCGATGGAGCGTCTGCTGCAGTTGGGCGTTGTAGGCGCGGAGCTGAATGATGGTGCGCGCGTCCTCGAGGCGCTCGCCGGACCAACCGCGATCGACCAGCGACGCGCCGCCCCCACGCGTTCCGACCGACAGCCCCCGGGCTCCGCTCGCGCCATAGAGCCCGCCGCCCTGCGGCAGACCGAACAGCGGGCGTCGGTCGGCGCGCCCGGCCAGGTCCGCTGCCGCATCAGCGGGCCGTTCCGCCGCCGCCGATCCGACCGGCGCCGCCGGATCGACCGCCGCCGCCATCTCCGGCGTCGCCGGCGTCGCCGCCGCCGGCGCGGACGCCGGGACCGCCACGGCCACGCCGCCGACAGGCGCCCGTTCCCGCGGGCCCAGGAAGACGGCGAACGCCAGCACCGCGGCCAGGCCCAGCGAGGTCGCGGCGCCGAAGGCCGGCAGCCAGGAGCCGCGTCGGACGTGCGGCTCCTCGAACCAGGGATAGGCCGTCTCGCCGGCGCGCTGCTGCAGCGCCTGGTTCAAAAGCTTCCAGTCGAAGTTGTCGGGCAGGCGCGGTTCGGTCGCCGCAAGCAGGCGGCGTCCGACCACGAGATCCTCGCGGAACGCCTGGCAGTCGCGGCAGCCGTCAACATGCTCGCGCAACCCGACGGTGGCGTCCGGCGGCAGCATCCCGTCCAGATCCCGACTCAAGAAGTCCCTCGCCCTGGAGCAACGCATGGTGGGGTGTCCTTTCCTCAATCGTCCGCGGGCGGCTCGCCGCCCTCAGCCGCGGCGCGCGCCTCGATCTCCTCGAGCTCGGCCAGCAGCGACTCGTTCTTCAGCATGGGCTTGATCAGCAGGCGGAACCGCGTCCGGGCCCGGTTGATGCGCGAGCGCACGGTGCCGAGCTTCAGGCCGGTGACCTGCTGGATCTCCTCGTAGCTGAGCTGTTCGACCTCGCGCAACAGGAACGGGATCCGGTAGCGCTCGGGGATCTTCTCGGTGGCCTCGGCGATGAGACGGCCGAGCTCCTCGCGCTGCACGCGGTCGCTGGTGTCCGCACGCGTGTCGGCGGGATCGACCGGCGCCTCGTCGTCCTCGGGGGCCGGGTTCAGGCTGATCGTGACGGGACGCCGCGAACGCTGGCGCATCTTGTTGCGCACCAGGTTCGTGGCGATGGTGAAGACCCAGGTCGAGAACCGGGCGATCTCGCGGTACTTGTCCGCATGGATGTAGATGCGGATCAGGGTTTCCTGCGTCAGTTCCTCCGCCAGCGACGGCTCCTTGACCATGCGCATGATGAAGCTGTAGAGCCGTCCCTTGTAGCGGTGGACGATCTCGTCGAAGGCCCGTTTCTGGCCCTGCTGGACCATCACGATGAGGTCCTCGTCGCGCACGTCGCGCAGGGCGGCGCGCAGCCGGCGGGGGTCATCGAGGGGGCTGTTCTCGCGCGACAGGTTCACCGCAGACTCCTGACGACGACCGGGGAACGGAACCGCAGGCGCTTCAACGCCGGTCCGCGGCCGGAGTTCCCGCCGGCGGCGGCCATGCCGGCAGCCCCGGCAGCACCTCTCCCAGCGGCCACCACGGCGCATAGACGGCGCCGGGGTCGGCGGCAACCGCCAGGGACAGGTTCGGGCGGATCTCCAGCTCGCCGGGCCGGCGGGAAGAGCGCACCCTGACCAGGCCCCCGGCGCCCCCGCCCACGGTCACGCGCTCGCCGGGTCCGCCGCCGCCCCGCCCGCGCCGGACCAGCGCCTGCCGCAGGCCGGCCCCGGGAGCGGCCGTCGCGTCCGGGTCGTCGACCGCCGCCTCGGCCAGCGCCAGCCCGCGGGCGCGGCCGGGGGG
>VGXH01000204.1 GCA_016873405.1 bacterium | reverse complement strand
CCCCGCTGCTGGCGCAGGCCGCCCTGCTGCTGCCTGGAAGGCTGGGCCGGCCGGTCGATGTCATCCATGCGCACGACGCGCACGCCGCGCTCGTGCCCCTCTGCCGACGCCTGTGGTTCGGCGCCGACGTGCTGCCCGGCCCGGCGGTGACGGCGCTGACGATCCACAACCTGGCGCACCAGGAGATCCATGCGGCCGCGGCCGCGGCCGCGCTGGGGCTGCCGCCATCGGCTCTGGAGTACCCGGGACCGCTCGAGTTCCACGGCCGGGCCAACCTGATGAAGGGCGCCATCGTGACCGCGGACGCGATCAACACCGTCAGCCCGACGTATGCGACCGAGACGGTCGCGACCGAGGCCTTCGGCTGCGGGCTGCAAGGGGCGCTGGCCGCGCGCGGCGAGGCCTATCGCGGGATCCTCAATGGCGCCGACTACGGGTCCTGGAACCCGCGCACGGACCGGGCGCTGCCGGCGCCGTTCTCGCCGGCGGCGCCGGGTGGCCGCGAGCGCTGCCGGCTGGCACTGCGCGCGGAACTGGGCCTGTCCGGGCTGAACCCCAAGCGGCCGCTGTGCGGCTTCGTCGGGCGCCTGGTGGCGCAGAAGGGCGTGGAACTGCTGCTGCCCCTGCTGGGACGGCTGGCCGACGACGGCCTGGGCTTCGCCCTGCTGGGCACGGGCGATGCTGCGTTGGAGGCACGGCTGCGGGCGCTGGCCGACGCGCGGCCCGGCCGCATCGCTTTCGTGCGCGGGTTCGACGAGGCGCTGGCGCGCCGCATCTACGGCGGCTGCGACCTGTTCCTCATGCCGAGCCTCTTCGAGCCGTGCGGCCTGGGCCAGATGTACGCGCTGCGCTACGGAGCGCCGCCCGTCGTGCGGGCGACCGGAGGGCTGGCCGACACCGTGATCGATGCCGCGCTGCCGGATGGCGACGGCTTCGTCTTCACCGACGCCCGGGCCGACGCGCTGCTCGTGGCGCTGCGCCGCGCCGAAGCCCTGTGGGCGGACCGGCCGGCCTGGGCGGCGTTGCAGCAGCGGGGCATGAGGCGCCGGTTCGACTGGGCCCGTTCCGCCGCGGACTACGAGCAGATGTACAGCCAGGCCGGCGCCCGGACCGCGCGGCCCGGCGGAAAGGACCAGCATGACCCGGACTGAGCCGCACGAGGCGCGGCGCGACATCGTCGCCGCGGGATTCCGGGCCTCCCCGCAGCCGATGCTGATCGCGGACGGGGACGGCCGCGCGGTGGCCGCCAGCGAGGGCCTGGCCGCCCTGCTGGGACTGCCCGTGGACGCGTTGCCGGGCGAGATCTGCGGCGACTGGTTCCTGCCGGCCGACGCGATGGCCGAATGCGCGCTGCAGGGCGGCTGCCAGGGCGGCCTGCAGCGGCACCTGCAACTGCGCAACGTCCGCGGCGAGTTCGTGCCGGTCGAGGTGACCTGCTCGAGCTTCGCGGCCGCGCCGGCGGCTGCGGCCGGCGGCGATGCGGACGAACCGTTGCCTGCGCGCCGCCACTGCTACTTCCGGATCGAGGACTCGCGCGCGCGGCAGCAGGAGGACCAGTTGCGCGCTGCCCGCCTGGCCAAGCTGCCGCTGCTCAACCAGGTGTCCGAGGCGCTCTACGGCGTCCACCTGACCCTCGACCAGATCCTGCAGGCGATCCTCATCTGTGTCACGGCCGGCCAGGGCCTGCGCTTCAACCGGGCCTTCCTGCTGCTGGTCGACGAGGCGGGCGCGAACCTGCGGGGCGAACTGGCGATCGGGCCCAGCAGCGCCGAGGAGGCCGCCCGCATCTGGCACGACCTGGCCGACCGGCCGGGCGACCTGTTCGAGATGATGACCAGCTACGACCAGTCCATCAAGAACACGAATGCCGCCGTCAACGCGATCGTGCGCCGGATGACGGTCCCGCTGGTCCCGGGCGAACATCTGCTGGTGCGCGCCATGCTGGAGCGCCGCGTCGAGCGTGTGACGCCCGACCGGAACCTGCCCGGAGCCGATGAACTGCGCGGCTGGCTCGGCGGCGGACCGTTCGCCGTGGCGCCGCTGACGATCCGCAGCGGTCCGGTCGGGGTCATCGTGGCCGACAACGCGATCAGCGGGCAGGAGATCGGCGATCTGGACCTGGAGTTCCTGCAGATGTTCGCCAACCAGAGCGCCTCCGCCATCGAGAACAGCCGGCTCTACCGCGAACTGGAGAGGCGCCTGATCGACCTGCGCCGCGCCCACCACCAGCAGAAGGAGGACCAGCAGACCCTCCTGAGGATGGAGCGGCTGAGCGTGATGGGCGAGACCTCGGCGATCGTCGCCCACGAACTGCGCAACCCGCTGGTGGCGATCGGCGGGTTCGCCCGGACGTTGACCCGGAACCTCGACGAAACGGACCCGAATCACCGGTTCGCCACGATCATCGCCGACGAGGTGGCGCGCATGGAGGAAATCATCCACGACCTGCTGGATTTCATCCGCCCGCGCAAGCTCCTGCGCCAGGAGACCGTTCTGGACGCCCTGGTCACCGAGACGGCCGAGCGTTTCCGCGCCGAGCTGGAGGGCGCCGGGATCGGTCTGGTGGTCGAGAACGGCTGCGCCCAGGCGGTCCGGAAGTGCCATCCGGGCGAGATCCAGCAGGTCCTGCAGAACTACCTGCTGAACGCGCTGCAGGCCCAGGCCTTCGGCGGCACGGTGACCGTGCGCACCAGCCAGGTCGACGGCGGGTTGAAGGTCGAGGTGCTCGATTCCGGCCCGGGGTTTGCAGACTCCGACGGCAAGCGCCTGTTCTCGCCGTTCTTCTCGACCAAGCCGACCGGATCGGGCCTGGGCCTGACCATCTGCGCACAGATCATCAAGGCGCACGGCGGGGTCACCGGGGCGGCCAACCGGCCGGAGGGCGGGGCGGCTTTCTGGTTCATCCTGCCCCTGCCGCGCGGCCAGGGCGGATGACCGCGGCACGGCGAAATCGGTGGCGACCGGCGGCGAGGGGTTGTAGATTGCGAGCGGAGCGCGCGACAGGATGACTGCGCCTCCGGATTCGCAAGGGAGGGCGAACATGGCCAAGGTTCTCCCCGTCGATGACGAGCCTCACCTGAGGCTGCTCTACGAGACCGAGTTGCGGCGCGCGGGCTACGAGACGATGACCGCGAGCAACGCCGCCCAGGGGCTCGAGTTCGTCGATACGATGCGCCCCGATCTGGTCGTCCTGGACATCCGCATGGCGGGCATGGACGGGATCGAGGCCCTGCAGCGCATCCTGGAGCGCAACAACAGCATCCCCGTGGTGCTCAACACCGCGTTCTCGAGCTACCGCGACAACTACCTGACCTGGGCCGCCGACGCCTACGTCACGAAGTCGTCCGACGTGACCGAGCTGCTGAGCACGGTGAAGAACATCCTGGACGAGCGGCTGGCGGCCAGCAGCTGACAGCCCGCTGGCCGCGGGCGCGGTCCCGCCGCCGGAAAGTGGTCGCGTTGAGCACTCGCGAACTCGTGCGCGGCACGCTGAGCCTCGTGTTGGCCGGCGGGCAGGGCGAAAGGCTGTATCCGCTCACGAAAGACCGCTCCAAGCCCGCCGTGCCCTTCGGCGGCGCCTACCGCATCATCGACTTCACGCTCTCCAATTGCGTCAACAGCGGGCTGCGCCAGATCTACGTGCTGACGCAGTACAAGTCGTTCTCGCTGGACCAGCACCTGCAGCGCGGCTGGAACATCTTCAGCTACGAGGCGGACGAGTTCCTCTACCGCATTCCGCCGCAGCATCGCGTCGGCCAGAAGTGGTACCAGGGCACGGCCGACGCCGTGTACCAGAACATCTACCTGCTCGAGGAACGCCGGCCCCGGCGCGTGCTGATCCTGTCGGGCGACCACGTCTACCGCATGAACTACGCGAAGCTGCTCGAGTCCCACGAGCAGCGTGGCGCGAAGCTGAGCCTGTGCGCGGCGGTCGTGCCGAAGGAGGGCGCCGACCAGTTCGGCATCCTCGAGGTGGACTCCGACTGGAAGGTGGTCGGCTTCCAGGAGAAGCCGGCGAACCCGCGGACCATTCCCGGCGATCCGGACCACTGCCTGGTCAACATGGGCGTCTACGTGTTCGACACCGAGAGCCTGGTCAGGGAACTCTGCCACGACGTGAAGGCCCCCGACTCGCGCCACGACTTCGGTCGGAACATCATCCCGGCGATGGTCGCGCGCGGCGAGGTGTACGCCTACCCGTTCCGGGATCCGGACAGCGGACGGCCGTGGTACTGGCGCGACATCGGCACGCTCGACAGCTACTACGAGGCGAACATGGAACTGACGGGCCGCAAGCCCCAGTTCGACCTCTACGACCCGAACTGGCACTTCCGCGCCTGGCAGCCCCCGCTGCCGCCGAGCAAGACGGTGCACGGCGTGACCGAGCGCGGCCCGCTGCCCGGCATCGTCGAGGACAGCATCATCGGCAGCGGCTCTCTGATCTCCGGCGCGCGCATCGAGCGCTCGGTGGTCGGGCACAGCTGCCGCCTGAGCTCCTACAGCCGCGTCACCGAGAGCATCCTGATGGACGGGGTGCGCATCGGCCGGCGGGCCGAGGTGCGGCGCTGCATCGTCGACAAGGGCGTCGTGGTCCCGGACGGCCTGCGCCTGGGCTGCGACCCCGAGTGGGACGCGGCCCACTTCACGGTCTCGCCGTCGGGCGTCGTGGTGATCCCGCGCCACGCGGACCTGTCGGGCCTGGAGCAGCCCCGGCCGGTCGCGGTCGAGCCGTCCTGATCCGCCCTCAGCGGTTCCGCTGCGGCTGCGCCCCGCACAGCGCCAGCAGACGCGCGAGCGTGGCCTCGCGGTCGAACCGCTCGCTCACGCGCTCCCGCGCCGCCCGCCCCAGCGTCGCCGCCAGCTCCCGGTCGCG
>VGXH01000203.1 GCA_016873405.1 bacterium | reverse complement strand
GGGGACGAGGCCGCGGCGTACGACCGCGACGTGGAGCCCGTCCGCCGCGTCTTCCTCTGCGACGGCGACGCGCTCGTGCTGCCGACGAAGCGGCTGCTTGGGATCCTGGCCCGACTGCGCGCGCGGCTGCCGCATGTCCGGCGCGTGGGCATCTACGGCGACGCGCGCACCATCCTGCGCAAGGACGACGGCGAGCTGGCGGCGCTGCGCGAGGCGGGGCTGGGCATCGTCTACCACGGCGCCGAGAGCGGCGACGACGAGGTCCTGCGGCGCGTGGACAAGGGCTCGACGGCGGACGACGCCGCGCGCGCGGCCGCGGCGTTGCGGCGCGCCGGCATCCGGCACTCGGTGATGGTGATGCTGGGGCTCGGCGGTGCCGAGCGCTCGCGTGAGCACGCCGAGGCCACCGCGCGCCTGCTGACGGCCATGGACCCCCCTTTCGTCGGGGCGCTGACCACGACGCTGGTGCCCGGCACGCCGCTGTTCGCCGAGGCCCAGGCGGGCCGCTTCGCGCTGCCGGACCCGTGGGGGATGCTGGCCGAGCTGCGGGTGCTGGTCGCCGACAGCAGGCTGACGCGCTGTCGCTTCCACGCCAACCACGCCAGCAACTACGTGCCGCTGAGCCTGAACCTGCCGGCCGACCGCGATCTCGGCCTGGCCCGGCTCGACGCGCTGCTGCGCGACCGCGACCGTTCGCGGCTCAAGCCCGAGCACTGGCGCGGCCTGTAGGCTCCCGGCCGCCCTCAGGCGTCCAGCAGCGCCAGGATCTCCCGCGTCTTCTGCTCCATGAGGGCCTGGTCGCCGCGCGACTCCACGTTGAGCCGGATCACCGGCTCGGTGTTGCTCTGCCGCAGGTTGAAGCGCCAGGCGCCCAGGTCCAGCGAGACGCCGTCCACCTGGTCCATCGCCAGCGCGTCGGGGCGGTAGCGCTGTTCCACGCGACGCATCGCCAGGTCGGGATCCTGCAGGCGGCGGTTGATCTCGCCGCTGGCCGGGTAGGCGGCCTGCCTGGCGCGGACCAGCTCGGACAGGCTCTTGCCGGTCGCCGTCATCTCCTCCAGCACTCGCAACCACGGCAGCATGCCGCTGTCGCAGTAGGCGAACTCGCGGAAGTAGTGGTGCGCGGACATCTCGCCGCCGTAGACCGCGTCCTCGGCGCGCATCCGCTCCTTCATGAAGGCATGGCCGGTCTTGTTCATCAGCGGCTCGCCGCCGGCGCGCCGCACCATCTCGATCGTGTTCCAGGTCAGGCGCGGGTCGTGGACGATGCGCCCGGCGGGGTTGCGGCGAAGCGCGGCGACCGCCAGCAGGCCCACCAGGTAGTAACCCTCGATGAAGGCGCCCGTCTCGTCGAAGAAGAAGCAGCGGTCGAAGTCGCCGTCCCAAGCCAGGCCCAGGTCGGCGCCGTGGCGGCGCACGGCCTCGGCGGTGGCGCCGCGGTTCTCCGGCAGCAGCGGGTTGGGGATCCCGTTGGGGAAGGCGCCGTCCGGCTGCTCGAACAGCGGAATGATCTCCACCGGCAGGCGCTGCGCCAGCGCCGCCACGACGGGGCCGGCGCAGCCGTTGCCGCCGTTGGCCACGATGCGCAGCCGCTTCAGCCCTGCGGCTTCGACCTGCCCGGCCAGGAAGTCGATGAACTCCGGCAACGTGTCGACGGTCGTGACCGTGCCGCGGCGGGCGGCGGGCGCCAGGTCGCAGTCGATGGCGCCGGCGCCGATGTCGTCCAGCCCGCTGTCGCCGCTGATGGGCCGCGCCCCGTCCCGCACCAGCTTCATCCCGTTGTGGTCCATCGGGTTGTGGCTGGCGGTCACCATGACGCCGCCGTCCAGGCCGCGGGCGAAGGTGGCGTGGTAGACCATCTCGGTGCCGCACTGGCCGATGTCCAGCACATCGCAGCCGGCGTCCACCAGTCCGCGCGTGAGCGCGGCGGCCAGGTCGGGGCTGCTCAGGCGGCAGTCGCGCCCGACGCAGACGGTGCGGGCCTTCAGGAAGCGCGCCGTGGACAGGCCGATGCGATAGGCCAGGTCGGCGTCCAGTTCGCCGGGCACGCGGCCGCGGACGTCGTAGGCTTTGAAGCAGGCGGGCTTGGCCCGGTCAGCGGATCCGTGGCTCATGCGGGCGAAACTCCTTGGCGGCGGTGTTTGCAGGCGCGATCATGGGGACTGCGCGCGGGCCGGGTGGCCGACGTGCGCCCCCTTCAGTAGCATGGATCGCCATTGCGGGCAAGGCGTGACCACGTCGGGTCGTGGCGCCGGAGCCGCTTGGCCACACCACGGGAGTCCGCCGATGCGCCGTCCGCTCCTCGCCCTGCCCCTGCTGCTGGCCGTGCTCGGGTCAGCCGGATGCCTCGACGTGCGCGCGGACCTGGAACTCGACGCCAAGGGCGGCGGCACCCTCCGGATCGCGCTCGCAGCCGATCCGCAGGTGCTGGCCGCGCGCGCCGAGCTGGACCGCCTGGGCGGCGAGGCGCTGGGTCCGCCGCTGCCCGCGTTCGACGACGTCACGCGCCCCTATCTGCAGAAGCGCGCCGCGGGGCGCGGCGTCGCGCTGGTGACGTTCGCCAAGGGCGCCGACGGCGGCCGCGCGAAGCTCGACTGCCTGCTGAAGTTCACCGACCTCGAGGGCGCCTCGTGGATGCTCAACGACCTGGCCGCCGCCCTGGGCGGCGCCGGGCTGGGCTACGCGCGCGGCGAGGGCGACGATCTGGTGCTGAAGCCCAGGCAGTACGGCTTCCCGGTCGCCGGGCGCAAGCCCGCGCCCGCCCCCACGGGCGAGACGGCGCGCCGCCAGGCCGAGCTGGCGACGACGCTGATCGGCGCCATCGGGGACCTGAACGTCGTGCTCAACGTGACCGTGCCGGGCGACGTCGTGCGCAGCAACGCGCCGCAGGTGGCCGGTCGCACCTCGACCTGGACCGTCAACGCCGGCAACCTCATGAGCCAGCAGGACGTGAACCCCGAGATCGTGTTCTCGGGCGCCGGCCTGGCCATCAAGCCGTAGGCCGGCGGCGATGCGGCGCGCCGAACTGGAGAGCCACGACGACACCCTGTTCGAAGAGGTGGCCCGCGACTGCGCCGTCGGCTACCTCACGCTCGTGACCGGCGACGGCCGTCCGCGCTCGATCGCGCTGAACTTCGCGGCGCTCGACCACGACATCGTCTTCCACGGCGCGCCGGCGGGCGAGAAGTTCGAGCTCATGCAGGCGCGCCCCCGGGCCGGCTTCACGATGGTGAAGGAGTACAGCTTCATCCCGTCGTACTGGAGCGCGCCGGACCACGCCTGCCCCGCCACGCATTTCTTCAAGTCGGTGGAGATCGACGGCCGCGCCGAGGTGGTCGAGGACCCGGCGCTCAAGGCGCGCGCCCTGCAGGCGCTCATGCTCAAGATGCAGCCGGAGGGCGGCCACGTGCCGATCGACCACGCGCTGCCGATGTACCGCGGCTCGCTGGCGCGCGTGGGCGTGTTCCGCGTGGTCACCGCCGGCTGGACCGGCAAGGCGAAGTTCGGCCAGAACGAGCCGGCGCGCCTGCGGCGCCTCTTCGTGCAGAAGCTGCGCGAGCGCGGCGCGCCGGTGGACCTGGCCACGGCGGCGGAGATCGAAAAGACGCTCGGCTGAGCGACACCAGCGCCCGAACGCCTCCGCCAGGAACCCCTTCGTCGCCTCCCACGACCGCCGGTCCGCCTTCACGTCGTCCCTGCCCGCCGGCGGCGGGGCATCGAGGCTGCCGCGGATGCTGACCACGCCGCCCACTGGCCCCGCGCCGGCGGACGTGTATAATTGACCCCGCGCGAAGACGCGAACATCCCCGGAAGGAACCCCCATGCCCGCTGGCCTCCCCACCCGGCCTCCCCGCCGTTCCAGTGCGCCCTTCGTGGCCCTCGTGCTCGCGCTGGCCGCGCTGGCGGCCGCGCCGCAGACGCCGGCGACGGCGGCCGCGCCCCCGGCGGCCGCCGGGCTGAACGTGCCCGAGGACGCGGCGCGCCTGGTGCCGCCCGGCTCGGCGCTGGTCGTGGCGCTCTCCTCGCTGGCCGCCGCCGACGTCGAGTGGCAGGCCCTGGCCGAGGCGTTCGGCAGCGCGCCGGGCAGCCGCGACCATTCGCTGCTGGCGGCGTTCGGCGATGGCCTGCCCGGGTTCGCCGAGGTGGTGGCCGACGACCGCCCGCTGCTCGTGGCGGTCGGCCTGACGGGTCTGGTGCTGGGCGGTTCGCCCGACCTGACGTTCGTCTTTCCGATCCGCGGCGATCTGGCTCGACTGCAGTTCCGAGGTCCGGGCAGTCCGTTCGTCAACCTGCAGCGGAGCGGCGACTACGCGGCGCTGACCAGTTCGGCGCTGCTGCGGCCGCTGGACCGGCCGACGGCGCTGCCGCTGCCGGACGGCCTGCTGTCGGCTACGGTGGACCTCGGCCTGTCGCTCAAGCTGGGTCTGCCGCTGCTCGAGACCGGGATGGACCAACTCGCGACGCCGCGTCCCGACAGCTCGGGCGTCCTGCAGCCGGCGCTGCTGACCGCGCGCGACGCCGAGGCGATCAAGAACTCGCTGCGCACGGTGGCCCGTTGCGTGACCAGGCTGGACCTGGCGATCCGCCGCGTCGATGACCGCTGGGAGACGATGGACCGGCTGCACATCGTGCCGGGTTCGGAGCTGTCGCCGGGCCCGCAGCCCTCGTTCGACCAGGCGGTGGCGTTGACGGCGCTGCTGCCGCCGGGATCGCACCTGGTGCAGGCGGCGGCGATGGACCTGACCCGTCCGTTCGCGGTGTTCGAGGCGCTCTACCTGTCGGACATGAGGCGCACCGCCGCCGAGTTGGCGCCGGCCGACGCCCGGGCCTACGAGGCCTGGTACGCCGACTACCTGGGGCTGGTGCCCCTGACTGCCCGGCCCGTTTT
>VGXH01000202.1 GCA_016873405.1 bacterium | reverse complement strand
TGACGGTCCGCGGCTCGGGCGAGGGGCTCGAGGTGTGGGCCGACGTCGTGGTCGAGGTGCCTGCGGGCAAGGCGCTGACCCTTCGCCACGGGGTGGGGGCCATCACCGCGGAGAGCGTGCGGGCCGACCTGGACCTGGAATCCAGCTACGGTCCGGTCACGGTGAATGACGTCAAGGGCGAGACGCGCGTGGACACCGGCAGCGGCGAGGTGCGGCTGAGCCGCATCGACGGCGACATCGACGTGGATACCGGCAGCGGAGAGGTGGACGTCCGCGACGCCAAGGGACGGCGCGTGAAGATCGACACCGGCAGCGGCGGCGTGGCCGTGGCCGGGCTCGACTGCCAGACCCTGATCATCGATACCGGCAGCGGCGACGTCAGGGCCACCGGCGTGGCTGCGGACGAGGCGGAAATCGACACCGGCAGCGGCGAGGTCACGCTGGTCCTCGACCGCCTGGGCTCGGGCAAGTTCAAGGTGGACACCGGCAGCGGCGGCGTCGAGCTGATGCTGCCGGCGGACGCCTCGGCCGACATCGTCGCGGACACCGGCAGCGGCGACATCGACGTCGATGTGCCCGGCGCCGAGGTCCAGAAGCTGGACGGCGGGGGCCGGCGGCTGATGGTCGGGGACGGGGCCGCGGACATGGTGCTGGACACCGGCAGCGGCTCCATCGCCATCCGGACCCGGTAATCGGGCGGTAAATCGCGCCGCAGGGCTTCCCAGCGGCGTCCGGTCTCCGTACCTTTAAATGCGGTCCGAGTCCTGCACGCTGTCGGATCGTTGAACCGGGCCTGCCGCGCCGCAGCGGGGGCCCGGCTTCATTGGAGACCGGATCACTCCCGGCGCAGCGCCTCCAATTGGTACGGCCAGATGCCGGGCGGCAGCGGGCGCCCGCGCGCGTCGAAGCTGCCGGCCGCCGCCAGCGCCGACCTGCCCACCAGCCGCCGCCATTGCCGTAAGTCGTAGCAGCGCAGGTCGTAGGCGTCGTCCAGGTGCTGGACGCCGCCGGGGCGGGTGACCGTCAGGTGGCTGATCGCGCGCTCCCGCCGGGCGCGCGGCGTGCCCGGCTCCGGCGGCAGCCAGTTGACGAGCTGGCTGACCCGGCAGCGGCCGCGGGCGCCGGTCCACAGGTCCTCGTCCGGCCACAGCCACTGGTAGTCGGTCAGGCTGAGGCCCACCACGTAGAGGCCGCCCGGCCGCAGCAGGTCGGCGATCTGGGCGAAGTGGGCCAGCATGGCGCGGTCGCTGCCGAGGTGGCGCAGCGAGTTGACCGTGATGAAGGCGAAGTCGACCGCGCCCGGGCGCAGGCCGGCCCGGGCGGCCGGGACGGCGAAATCGGCCAGGTCGGCGGTGAACAGGCGCGGCCGCGGGAGCGCGGCGCTCCGGCGGATCCCCGCCAGCCGGCCGGCGGCGTAGGCCAGCAGGGCCGGTTCGCGGTCGAAGCCGGCCACGCGGCGGCCGCGCCCGGCCGCCACGCGCAGGCAGCGGCCGGTGCCGCAGGCGGGCTCGAACCAGAGCCGGTCCGGGCGCAGGGGGCCGGCGGCCAGGGCGCGTTCGATGCGCTGGAGGGCGTCGATTTCGGCGGCCGTGCCGGGGCTGTAGAGGATGTCGTAGAGCGCGGGGTCGGCGTACAGGCTCTGGGCGGCTTCCCGGTCGCCGTCAGCGGCCGGCGCACCCTCCGGTCCCGTGTGTTTTCCTGCGCGACGCGGCCCGGTCATGCGCCGGCTCCTCCTGGTCTGGCGCGCCCGCTGCGCCGTCCAGCCGGCGGTCTCCGGCCGGGCGGCGGCGAGCCCGGCCCGACCTTGCTCCACCCCGCCCGTCCATGCAACATTCTTCCCCGACGCGCGCATGAACCCTGTTTGCCCGCCACCGGGCCACGCACCCTGTCGCCAGGAGGTTTTCCGTGAAGCGCCTGAGCCTGCTCCTTCTGTTCGTGCCCCTGCTGCTGGGGGCGACGGCCGCGACGGCGGCCGACCGGCCGGCCGGCAAGCCAACCGATGCGTCGGCCGCTTCGCCCGGCTACCTCATGCGCTTCGCCGACATCGGCGGCGGCCAGATCGTCTTCACCTACGAGGGCGACCTGTGGCTCGCGCCCGAGCAGGGCGGCGAGGCCCGCCGCCTGACCACCCACAGCGGCAACGAGGTGATGGCGAAGTTCAGCCCCGACGGCAAGCTGATCGCGTTCACGGCCGAGTACGACGGCGGCAACGACATCTACGTCAGCGACGCCGCCGGCGGCGAGCCGCGGCGCCTGACCTGGCACCCGGCGAACGACACGATGCTGGAGTGGTGCCCCGACGGCACCGGCGTGATCATCACCAGCGGCCGCGAGTACCCCTTCCGCGGCCAGCTCTACAAGGTCCCGCTGGACGGCGGCATGGAGGTCGAGCTGCCGGTGGACCGGGGCACGCAGGCCTCGCCGGCGCCGGACCACAGCGCCCTGGCCTACGTCCACCAGAACCAGCACAACCGGACCTGGAAGCGCTACGAGGGCGGTCAGGCCCAGGAGATCTGGGTCAAGGACCTCAAGAGCGGCGACATCACGAAGATCACCGACTGGACGGGCAACGACGCCTTCCCGATGTGGGGCAAGGGCGCCATCTACTTCCTCAGCGACCGCGAGGACGGCACGCTGAACCTCTACGCCTGGGACACGGCGACGAAGGCCGTGCGGCGCCTGACCCACTACAAGGACTACGACGTGAAGTGGCCCTCCTACGGGGACGGCAAGATCGTCTTCCAGCACGGGGCCGGCCTGAAGGTGCTCGACACCGCCAGCGGCCAGGTGCGCGACGCGGCGATCACCGCGCGCTCGGACCGCCGCCACGTGCGCGAGGAGTTCAGCGACGAGGCGCCGTCGATCGGCGCCTTCGGCCTGTCGCCCGGCGGCGAGCGCGCCCTCCTCGAGTCGCGCGGAGAACTGCTCAGCCTGCCGGCCGAAGAGGGCGACGCGGTCAACCTGACGGCCACCAGCGCCTCGCGCGAGAAGTACGGCGCCTGGAGCCCCGACGGCGCGCACATCGCCTTCGTCAGCGACCGCACCGGGGAGGAGCAGCTCTACGTCATGCCGGCGAAGGGCGGCGCCTGGAAGCAGCTGACCGGCGGCGCCTTCGGCTTCACGAAGCAGCCGGTGTGGTCGCCCGACGGCAAGCGGATCGTCTTCGCCGACAAGTTCCTCAGGCTGAACCTGGTCGACGTTGCCGCCGCGAAGACGACCGTGATCGCGCAGAGCGACTACGACGACGCCTGGGAGCGCTGGGGCATCATGGACTACGTCTGGTCGCCGGACAGCCGCTGGGTGGCGTTCACGAACCAGACCGGGAACATGAACGAGGAGATCTGGCTGCACGACACGAAGACGGGCGGCAACACGCGCGTCACGGACAACATGTACCAGAGCTGGTCGCCCAGCTTCTCGCGCGACGGCAAGCACCTGTTCTTCCTGTCGATGCGGACGTTCAACCCGATCATGTGCCGCATCGATCAGCAGCACGTGTTCCTGGACGTGGCCAGGCCGTACGTGGCGCTGCTGCAGGCCGACGCCCGCTCGCCGTTCTACAAGGCCGACGCGGAGGTGCCCGTGACCGCGGCCGCCGCCGCCGAGGGCAAGGGCGCCGCGAAGAAGGACGCTGCGAAGGAGGGCAAGGCCGACAAGCCCGCCGCCGCGCCGGTGGAGATCGATCTGGTCGGGCTGCCCGCGCGCATCGTGGCCTGCCCCGGCGCCGAGGCCGGCAACTGGTTCCGCCTGGAGGCCTGCGAGGGCGGCTTCCTGATGCTGCGCAAGAACGAGCCCGAGTTCCTCAAGTACCAGCACGTGGATGACCGCACCGGCGGCGAACTGGACCTGGTGAAGTACGCGCTGGAGGACCAGGAGGCCACGGACCTGCTGACCGGCATCGCCAACTACCACCAGAGCGCCGACGGCAAGAAGCTCATCTACCGCGCGGGTTCGAAGTACGGCATCGTCGACTGCGGCAAGCCGGCCAAGGTCGGCGACGGCAAGCTGGCGACCGGCGGGGTCAAGCTGCGGATCGACCGCGTGGCCGAGTTCCGCCAGATGTTCGACGAGGCCTGGCGCATCCAGCGCGACTTCTTCTACGACAGGAACATGCAGGGCACCGACTGGCAGGCCATGCACGACAAGTACGCGCCGTTCGTGGCCGGCTGCGGCTCGCGCTCGGACCTCAGCTACCTGATCGGCGAGATGATCGCCGAACTGAACCTGGGCCACACCTACGTGCAGGGCGGCGACTTCGAGCCCGGGCCGGCGCCGATCCGCACGGGCCTGCTCGGCTGCGAGTTCAAGCGCGACGGCGACGCTCCGTTCTACCGCATCGCGAACATCGTGCCGGGCGTGTCCTGGGACGACGACCTGCGATCGCCGTTGACCGACCCCGGCGTCGGCGTCAAGGACGGCGACTGGCTGATCGCCATCGACGGCGCCGAGGTCAAGGTTCCGGCCAACGTCTACGCGTTCCTGGTGGACAAGGCCGGCGCGCACGTGACGCTCACGGTCAACGACAAGCCGACCGCGTCCGGCGCCCGCGCCGTGCGCGTGCAGACGCTGCGCAGCGAGTCCGGCCTGCGCTACCGGGCCTGGGTGGACGGCAACCTGGACTACGTGACGCGGCGCGCCGAGGGCCGGATCGGTTACCTGCACATCCCGAACATGGGCGAAGGCGGCCTGGTCGAGTTCGGGCGCAGCTGGTACCCGCAGACGGACAGGGACGCGCTCATCATCGACGAACGCTACAACGGCGGCGGCTTCACCGGCGACATGATCATCGATCGTCTCGAACGTGTCCTGTGGTCGATCACCATCCCGCGCGAGGGCAAGCTCGGGCGCAATCCCGAGCGCGTGCACCACGGCCCCGTCGTCGTGCTGATCAACGAGGACACCGG
>VGXH01000201.1 GCA_016873405.1 bacterium | reverse complement strand
TCGGCGCACCAGTCGCGATGTTCCGCCACGCCGTCGTCAAGCGGGACGAACTTGGGGCAGTGGCAGGTGTGCGTGCCGCAGGCCACGCTGGTGGCTTCCACGGGCTCCAGGCACTCCGGCGACCAGACGACCGGGAAGTCGCCCTGGAAGCCCGCCTCGCGCAGGCGGCGACGGATCCACTTCGCCAGGGGGCAGCCGTGCGATTCCCAGATGCTGCTGACGCGCACCTGGGTCGGGTCCAGCTTGGCCGCGGCGCCCATGGCGGAGAACAGCGTGCACCCGGCAGCGTGCGCCGCGCGGATCAGGGCGACCTTGCAGGTGATGGAGTCGATGCAGTCCAGGACGTAGGCGTACTGCCCCACCGCGAACGTCTCCACGTTGCCCGGTTCGCAGGCCCGCCTGACCGGCGTGACCGCGCAGCGGGGATTCAGCAGCCGCAGCCGCTCGGCCAGCGCCTCCACCTTCGGCTGTCCCACGTTCCGCGTCGTGGCCTGCAGTTGCCGGTTCACGTTGGTGATGCAGACGAGATCGTTGTCCACCAGCGTGAGCGCGCCGACGCCCGAGCGGACCAGGGCCTCGGCCGCCCAGGAGCCGACGCCGCCGACGCCGAACACGGCCGCGTGCGAGGCCTGCAGGCGCGCGAGCGCCGGCGAGCCGGTCAGCAGTTGCAGGCGCTGGAAGATCGGGTTGCCGGTCACGGATTCCCCCGTTGGGCAGAGCGCCGGGCCACCACCGCCCGCGCCAGGAGTTCCTGCACCACCGGCCGCCGCGCGATCTCGGTGCCGTCGGTCAGGGCGGTCGCCGCGCCGGCGGCGACGCCCCAGCGCAGGGCCTCCTCCCAGTCGTGACCGTGCGCGAACGCGGCCAGCAGCCCGCCCAGCAGCGAGTCCCCGCTGCCGATCGTGCTGCGCGCGGCCACGGGAATCGCCGGCGCGTGCCAGCTCCCGGCAGCCGTCACCAGGACGGCGCCGGCGGCGCCCATCGAGATGATCACGGCAGGATCGTCGGCGCCGCGCGCTGCCATGCGGTCCCGCAGTTCGGAGGCAGCGGCGAACGCCTGGTCCAGATCGTCCACCGGCCGCCCGAGCAGACGCGACGCCTCGGCCAGGTTCGGCTTGATCAGGTGCGGCCCGGCCTCGAGTCCCAGGCGCAGCGGCTCATCGTCGGCGTCCAGCAGGATGCGCACGGGCAGCGCGCGCAGCGCCGCGACCAGGGTGCGCCAGGCATCCATCGGCACGCCCTCGGGCAGGCTGCCGCCAAGACAGACCCACCGCGCCCGCGGCGCCAGTTCGAGCACCGTGCGCAGCAACTGCTGCCATTCGGCGTCGCTGACCGGCCCGCCCTTCATGTTGAAGGTGGTCGGCGGCCGGTCCGTGCCGTCCTGCACCGAGACGTTGATCCGGGTCTGCGCCCGCGTGGGGATGATCGCCGGCGTGACGCCCTGCAGTTCGAGCACCCGCTGCACGTGGGCGCCGGTGCCGCCGCCCAGGAGGACGCAGGCGGTGGTCTGCGCGCCCAGTTCGGCCGCGACGCGCGAGAGATTCGTGCCCTTGCCCCCGGCGTCCTCCTCGCGCGTCAGCACGCGGTTGGTGTCGTGCGGCACCAGACCGCGCGTGCCGAGCAGCAGGTCGAGGCAGGGGTTGAGGGTCACGGTGAGGATCACGGTCCGCCTGCCTTCGTTCGGGTCCAGCGGGCTGGCGTCCAGCCGTACGAGACCCGGATGCTGCTGTCCCCGACCTGCGTCGGGCCCAAGTCGGCGACGTGCCCATTGCGGAGAACGGGGTGCAGCGCGCGGCGGGGGCTGAGCACGCGCAGGCGCTCGACCGGCGCCACGACCTGAGGCTGCCCGATGTTCCTTGTCGTGGCCTGCAGGTCGGGCGTCGCCTTCATCCGGGTCAGGATACCACCGGACGACTTTCGAGGCGAGGCCCCGCGCGGCGCCGCAGGATCGTCAGCGCACGAGCACCAGCCGGGCCGTCGACGTGGCCGGGCCGGCTTCCAGTCGCGCCAAGTAGGCACCCGACGGCAGCGCGCGACCGTCATCACCGCGACCGTCCCAGGGCACCTGGTGGTCGCCGGCGTCCAGCCGGCCGTCCAGCAGAACGCGCACGCGCCGCCCGGCCAGGTCGTTGACGGTCAACCGGACCGACAGGGCGGCCGGCAGGGAGAATGCCAACCGCGTACTCGGGTTGAACGGGTTCGGGGCGCAGGCCAGAACAGCCGGCATCGCCGCCGTGGGGACCGGCGTGGCGTCGCCGTACAGGACGACGTTGTCCACGTTGGTGTCGTCCGCGCCGGTGTGCCACTCCGTATAGATGTGCAGTCCCTGCAGGGACTCCAGAACCGCCCGGAACTGCGCCTGCGTGGCCGGCGTGGTAGTGCCGCCGACCTTCCAGCCGGTTTCAGTGAGCGGCACGGTGCGGGCTTCCCAGATCCCGACGACCGGCGACGGGGCGTCGAAGTAGACGGAGATCGCAGTCCCCACCAGCACGACCGCGGGGTACGTCACCCCATCGGTATACCGGAGCTTGATGTCGTAGTCCAGGCGGCCTCCGTAGTACGAGCCCTTGTCGCCGAGGAAGGGCGCCGGCGCCGTGATTCCCGTCTCGGCGAAGACGTCTCCGACCCGCACGCTGCCAGGCGGCAGGCCGTCGGCGCCATCGAAGGGCAGGGCCGCCGTCGTCCAAACGCCGGTCCCGACTCCGCGGAACGGGTAGCTGACCGCCAGCCAGCCCTCGCTGCCGCTGTCGAAGCGGCTGGCCACGCCGGCTGCCGACGGCGCCGCCGCCGCGGCAAGGACCACCAGGACCAGGAATCGCGCCAGAACGGGAGCCCTCATGACCGGAACCTCCCAGCACCGAGACGGGGGTTGATGGTGCCGACTGCATCCATTGTAGCACGCCGATGCGCTGTGCGGCGGCCCGCGTCCGTCCCACGCCGCGGGCAAAGCGAAGCGCGCCCCGGGACTCCCGCCCCGGGGCGCGCCTCCGCCTCTCAACCGCGGTCGGTCAGCCCGCCAGGATCCGCTCGATCCCCCCGCGCGCGATCGGGTGGTACCCGCCGCCGTGCTCGACGAAGGTCTCCTTCGCCAGCGCGCGCGTCTCGGGATGCTTGTGCAGCGCGGTGTAGAGCGGCTTGAGGTACTTCATCCGGCCGACCTCCCCCAGGAACGCGCGCGTCCGCCCGCGGGTGGGGGCGTAGCCGCTGCCGGCGGCGATGGCCAGCCAGTTGCAGAGGATCTCGCAGTTGCCGTGCTTCGTGAGCTGGAAGTTCTCGTCCAGCCAGGCGCAATCGGACGCCGGCAGCTGGCGCGGCAGGGCCTGCAGGAAGATCTGCCAGTCCTCCGGCTTCCACTGCTTGGCGGCGGTGATCTCCGGCCGCGCGCCGCCGGCCCAGCCGGCGGCCAGGCCCTTGAGGTGTTCCAGCCGCGCCGAACTGAAGCTGGGCGCGTTCTTCGGCACGCCCGGCCGGCGGATCCACTCCTGCGCGCCGACCTGCGCCGCCACGCCGGGCAGTTCCCTGTCCAGGAACTCCTCGAACTGCTCGGTCGTGATCGAGGTGAACGAGAAGTGCTGGATGTACCTCTTGATGAACTGGTCGAACTTCTCGCGGCCAACCGTCTGCTCCAGCAGCGCCACGAAGAGGAAGCCCTTCTCGTAGGGGACCAGGGAATAGAACTCGTCCGGGTCCTTGCCTTCGCCGTCGGTCTTCAGGCAGGTGAACGGCGAGTCCGGGCCGAACGACGCGAGCGCGTCGTTCAGGCCGTTGCGGCCGATCGCCGCCGACAGCGCCTGCGCCTCCTTGCCGTAGAGCTTCTCGTGGATCCGGCGCTCGGCCCAGACGGTGAAGCCCTCGTTCAGCCAGAAGTCGTCGATGGTGGCGTTGGTGACCAGGTTGCCGGTCCACGAGTGGGCCAGTTCGTGCGCCAGCACGTTGACCAGCGAGCGGTCGCCCGCCAGCAGCGTCGGCGTCAGGAACGTCAGGCGCGGGTTCTCCATGCCGCCGTACGGGAAGCTCGACGGCATGACCAGGAAGTCGAACCGGTCCCACAGGTAGGGGCCGAACACCTCCTCGGCCGCCAGCAGCATGCTGTCGACCGCGCCGAACTCCCAGGCCGCGCGGTCGAGCGTCTTCGGCTCGGCGTACACCCGCGAGCGCGGTCCGAGGTCCTTCGCGACGATGTCCCCCACCGCGAACGCGAACAGATACGGCGGGATCGGCTGCGGCATCGAAAACGTGAACGCGCGCGTGCCCGCCCGCGCGCCGGCGCCCTTCTCGCCGGGGGCCGCCGCCATCACGGCCGTCAGCGCCTCGGGCACCGTCAGCTTCGCGTGGTAGGTGAACCGCGCCAGCGGCGAATCCTGGCAGGGCAGCACGCTGCGCGCGTGGATCGCCTGGCACTGGCTGAACAGGTACGGATGCCGGCCGCCGTCGGTCTGCGCGGGCTCGAGCCACTGCAGGGCCGAGGCCTCCGGGCTGGTGGCGTAGGAGATCGTGACGGCGGTGGTGCCGGCCGGCAGATCCAGGCGCAGGCGGGCGCCCATCACGGCGTCGTTGTCGGCCAGCGCGAACGGCACGCGGGTCCCGTCCTGGGTGGCGGCGCCGGTGACCGCCAGCGCGCGCGTGTCCAGGTCGAGCGGACCCGTGGCGGGCCCGGCCAGCTTGAGCGTGGCGGTGCCTGCCAGTTGCCGGCTCCCGAAGTCCACGACCAGGTCCAGGTCGACGTGCGTGACCCGGCCCTGGTCGAGGTCGGCGTACGAATGGGGATCGCGACGGCTCACGGGGCACCTCCGGCGGGAAATACGGGTCTTGGCGGCGATGGGGCTCTTCCCGCCCATTGTCGCCCCGCCCGTCGTTTGCCGCAAGAGCTTGGCGGGCGACCCGGGCGGTGGTAGTATCACAAGCTCCTGGGCGGGGG
>VGXH01000200.1 GCA_016873405.1 bacterium | reverse complement strand
CTCTACCTTTTGCCCGCCCGCAACCCGGGCGGGCGTGCTCCCTGGCGCCCGGACAACGGTTTGGCGTTCCATTGACCCATTGACCCATTGACCCGGATGTCAGGTCCGACCAGCCCGGCCTCAGGAGGTCCGAGCGATGTTGGTGACGCACAGCGTGCGCGGCGACGGCAAGGGCGAATCCAAGCCCCGCAACAAGCGGAAGTACGACGAGGGTTCCCGCGACAAGTTCAAGCGCGACGGCCTGGACGGCCGTCCCGGCCAGAAGCTGCCCAGACGCGCGCGCGGCGACGACGACGACTACGACGACGCCGACGTCGAAGAAGGGGACGATTTCGACGAGGACGACGACTTCGATCTCGACGAGGACGACGACTTCGACATGGACGAGGACGACGACTTCGAGGTCGAGGGCGACGACGACGACTGGGACAAGGACGACGAGTAGTCCCCGCGCGCGGCTCGAGCCACCACCCCGAAAGCTGGTTTGCCCATGACCCGGGATCTTCACGAAGATCCCGGGGCTTTCGGCGGTCTGCCGGAGGCCCCGGCGTACGACGGCGCGCGCTTCGCCGTCCTGCCCATCCCCTACGACGGCACCTCCACCTGGCAGAAGGGGGCCGACAAGGGCCCGGCCGCCCTGCTGGCGGCCTCGGCCAACATGGAGCTCTACGACATCGAGACGGATTCGGAGCCCTGGCGGGCCGGCATCGTCACGCTGGCGCCGCAGGAGGGTTTCGACTCGCCCGAGGCGATGGTGGAATCCGTGCGGGCGGCGGCGGCGGCGCTGATCGCCGACGGCCGCCTGGTGGTCGGCCTGGGCGGGGAGCACTCGGTGTCGATCGGCCTGATCCAGGCCCACGCCGCGCGCTGGCCCGGCCTGACCGTCCTCCAGTTCGACGCCCACGGCGACTCGCGCGACCAATACGAGGGTTCGAAGTGCAACCACGCCTGCGTCATGGCGCGGGCGGCCGAATGCGCCGAGTATGTGGCGGTCGGCATCCGCAGCATGGACGTGGCCGAGCGGGCGAAGCTGGCGCCAGGGCGGACCATCTTCGCGCACGAGATCGACGACGTGGCCGTGACGGCGCGCCGCATCCTCGAGCGGATCCAGGGTCCGGTCTACATCACGATCGACCTGGACGTGCTGGACCCGTCCGAGATGCCCTCGACCGGCACGCCCGAGCCGGGCGGCCTGACCTATCGCCAGCTGCGGGACCTGCTGCGCGCGGTCTGCCGCGAGCGGCAGGTGGTCGGCTTCGACGTCGTCGAGCTGATGCCCCGGCCCGAGGACCGGGCCCCCGATTTCCTGGCCGCGCGGCTGGTCTACCAGCTGATGGCCTACGTCCTGAAGTTCGACAGGTAGAGCGCACGCGAAAAGTGGCGAGCGGCGAATAAGCGGCGGTCGTCGCGGTGTACGTCAGGCTGGTGTCCGTTTTCCCGGCGTCCGGCGAAGGAGAGAGCCCATGAACAAGAACGAGATCCTTTCGGACGTCCTCAGGCACGTGGACGTCAGGACGTTCGACGCCCGGCCGCTGATCCAGGCGTACGGCGACATGGCTTTCCAGGCCCGCAACCTGTCGCGCGCGACCGACATCCTCAACCGGATGCTGGCGGACCGCGACTGCAGCGTGATCCTGACCATCGCCGGCTCGCTGTGCAGCGCCGGGCTGAAGGACGCGCTGGCCCTGATGGTCGAGAACAACATGGTCGACGCCATCGTCTCGACGGGCGCCAACATCGTCGACCAGGACTTCTTCGAGGGCATGGGTTTCCGCCACTACAAGGGCGCCCCCCACGCCGTCGACGACCAGAAGCTGCGCGAGCTGGGCATCGATCGCATCTACGACACGTACATCGACGAGGACGAATTGCGGGAATGCGACATGGCGATCGCCGAGATCGCCGGCACGCTGGATCCGCGCGCCTACTCGTCGCGCGAGTTCATCCAGGCCATGGGCGCCTGGCTGGACAAGCGCGGTCTGGGCTGCGAGCACTCGCTGGTGCACGCGGCGTGGAAGAAGGACGTGCCCATCTTCTGCCCGGCGTTCAGCGACTGCTCGGCGGGCTTCGGCCTGGTCCACCACCAGTGGAACAACGAGAAGCACCTGACCATCGACTCGGTGGCGGACTTCCGCGAGCTGACGCGCATCAAACTCGAAGCAGGAGACACGGGCATCTTCATGCTCGGCGGCGGCGTGCCGAAGAACTTCACCCAGGACGTGGTGGTGGCCACCGACATCCTGGGCGAGGAGCGGCCGATGCACAAGTACGCGCTGCAGGTCACGGTGGCCGACGAGCGCGACGGCGCGCTCAGCGGCTCGACGCTGCAGGAGGCCTGCTCGTGGGGCAAGGTCGACACGGCGTTCGAGCAGATGGTCTGGGGCGAGGCGACGCTGGTCCTGCCGCTGATGGTCAGCGACGCCTGGCACACCGGGCACTGGAAACAGCGTGTGGCGCGGCGGTACAACCGGCTGCTGGCGACCTCGCAGGCGACGGCCTAGAAGCCGGCGGCCTGGCGACCGGCGGCCGCCGCGGCCGCCGCGCGAACGGCCTGCAACCACGGAAGGGCCGCGCCCGGCGCGCGGCCCTTCGCGTTGGCCGCCGCCGGCGCCCGACGCCCCTTCTCTCTCCGCGCTTTTCCCGCCGGCGCGCTTGTGGCACAGTAGCGGCGCCCCCGCCGCGACCAGCGGCTCCCACTTCGGCCAAGGAGCGGTTCCGATGCAACCGCGCGCGCTCGCCGGAATCGGCATGGCCCTGCTGGCCGCCGGCGTCCTTTCGATCTGGTACCTGACCCGCGGCACCGGCGACCCGGCGGCCGGCGGCGGGGAACACGCGCAAGGCGCCGCGCCCCTGGTCGCGGCGCCGGTCCCGGACGCCGACGGGCCCGCGGACGTCGCCGGGTTCCTGGCCGGCTACAACGCCGAGTACCGCCGCCTGTGGACGGCCGCCGAGGGCGCGAAGTACCGCGCCGAGGCCGACATCAGCGAGTCGCACTCGCAGGCGCGCGTGGCGGCCGCCCGCGCCCTCGGCGACTACGTGGGCAGCGCCGCCGTGATCGAGAACCTGCGCGCGCTGCGCGGACGGCCCGACCTGACGCCGCTCCAGCGGCGGCAGCTGGACGCGGCCTGGCGCCTGGCGGCCCACTACCCCGCGACCGCGGGCGAGCTCGTGCAGGAGCTGATCGCGCTGGAGGCGCAGGCCACCGACACCCTCTACGCGACCGCCTGGCTCCTGCGGCGGCCCGGGCGCGAGCCGCAGCCGGTGACGCCCAACGCGCTGGACGCGCTGGTGGCCGGCAGCCGCGATCTCGCTTTGCGGCGCGCCGCCTGGGAGTGCAGCAAGGACGTCGGCGCGCGGCTGCGGGACCCGCTGATCGGGCTGCAGGATCTGCGCAACGGGGTGGCGCGCGAGATGGGCTTCAGTTCCTACTTCGGGCTGCAGACCGCCGACTACGGGCTGTCGGCCGCCGAGATGCTGGCGCTGATGGACGAGCTGGTCGCCGGCGTCATGCCGCTCTACCAGCAGCTGCACTGCTGGGTGCGCCACGAACTGGCCGCCCGCTACGGGCAGCCGGTGCCGGCGCGCCTGCCTGCCCACTGGCTGGACAACCGCTGGGGCCAGGCCTGGCCGGGCGTGGTCGAGGGGGTCGACCTGGACGGGCTGCTGGCCGGCCGGGAGCCGTCCTGGCTGGTCGAACAGGCCGAGGGCTTCTACGTCTCGCTGGGCTTTCCGCCGCTGCCGGCCGGGTTCTGGACGGCCAGCGACCTGTTCGAGCTGCCGGCCGATTCGCCGCGGCGCAAGAACACGCACGCCTCGGCCTGGCACGTCGACCTGGATCAGGACGTGCGCGCGCTGATGAGCGTCAAGGCCGACTACGAGTGGTTCGCCACGACGCACCACGAGCTGGGCCACGTCTACTACTACCTGGCCTACAGCCGTCCCGAGGTGCCGTACCTCCTGCGCGAGGGCGCCAACCGCGCCTTCCACGAGGGCATCGGCACGCTCATCGAACTGGCCGCGGGACAGGTCCCCTACCGCGAGCAGGCCGGCCTGCTGGCGCCGGGACGCGCCCCGGACGAGATCCGCTGGCTGCTGAACCAGGCGCTGACCGGACCGATCGTGTTCCTGCCCTTCGCCTGCGGCACGATGACGCACTGGGAGTACGACCTCTACGAGGCCGACCTGCCGTCGCACCTCTACAACGAGCGCTGGTGGGAGTACGCGGCCCGCTACCAGGGCCTCGAGCCGCCGGCCATGCGCGGCGAGGAGTGGTGCGACGCCGCCACCAAGACGCACGTCATCGACGACCCCGCCCAGTACTACGACTACGCGCTGAGCGAGGTGATCCTGCACCAGCTGCATCGCTACATCTGCCGCGAGATCCTGCGCCAGGACGCGCGCGCGGCGAACTACCACGGCAGCCGGCGGACGGGCGACTACCTGGACTCGATCCTGCGCCTGGGCGCCACGCGCGACTGGGCGCAGGTGATGCGCGAAGCCACCGGCGAGGAGCTCTCGAGCGCGGCACTTCTGGAGTATTTCGCCCCCTTGCAAGCGTGGCTCGAACATGAGAACGCAGGCCGCGACGTCGCGTTCTAGGGAGCGTCCGACGAACGGGTCACGGCGGACAATCCGCAGCGCCGAAGGCGCGAGGACAGTCCGCCGTGACCCGTTCGTCGAACGCTTCCTGAGGACGTGACGCCGCGGCCTACTTCTTCAGGATTCGAATGCGCCCGTTGAGCGTGTTCAGGCGCACCTCGGCACCGCCGTCGCCGTTGGTGAAGAGCAGCTCCTCGCCCGGCGCGTAGCGGTCGGTGCGTTTCGGCTTCTGGCCGAAGGCGTTTTCGATGTCGCCGTTGAAGGTCGTGACCTCGAAGGCGGCGCCGACGTCGCCGGGCACGGCCAGGGTCAGCGAGCCGTTGAC
>VGXH01000199.1 GCA_016873405.1 bacterium | reverse complement strand
GCTTCAGCGAGGCCGCGGGCCCCCACACGCCGAGGCTGCCGACCAGCGCGGGCGCGTGGGGCTCCGTCACATCGACGACGCGCAGGGCCCGGCTGTCATCAGCCACGAGCACGAGGTCGCCGGCCAGGGCCACGTCGAGCGCGGCCCCCGGCAGCGACAGGCTGCCCACGATCACGGGCGCCGAAGGATCGCTCGTGTCGACGACCTGCAGCCCCGCGGCTCCCGTCGCGACGAAGGCATGGCCCTCCGCGGCGGCCAGTCCCTTGCCGGCGCCGGGCAGGGTGACGCTGCCCAGGGTCGCCGGCGCTCGCGGCGACGACAGGTCGACCGACCACAACGCATCGGCCCGGTCGGTCACCCACGCGATATCTCCGGCCAAGTCGACGCAACGGGCACTGGTGGGGGCCATCGGCTGGCCGAGCGCCACCGGGCTTGCGGCGTTGGTGATGTCGATGACGTTGAGCATCGAACTCCAGTCGCCGACATAGACGGAGTTGCCGTCGATGGCGACCTTCCGCCCGCTGGCGAGCGGCGTTGCGCCCACGACCACGGGCGCCTCCGGCGCGCTGACGTCGACGACCTTCAGGCTTGTTGCAGTCACGACGCACACCAGCTCGCCCTGGGCGCCAACCGCGCTTCCCCCGTCGGCGAAGGCGGCGAGCCCGACCAGGGCCGGCATCGCCGGGTTGGCGACATCGACGATGTGCAGCCCGGCCGACTGCGCGGCTACGTATACGTGGTTGTTCTTCAGGGCCAGCGATTCCTCGCTCCCGGGAATCGACAGCGTCGCGGCGATCGTGGGCTGGCTCGGGTTGCCGAGGTCGAGGACGAGCAGGCCGGCCGTGTTGTCCAGGACGCCGGCTCGTTCGCCGTCGGCAGCGATGGCGGTGGCCCGGCCGGGAGTGTCCAGGGCGCCGATGAGCGTCGGGGCCGCGGGATCGGACACATCGACCACCTGCACGCCATCGGCATTGGCGGCGATGTACGCGTGATCGCCGACCACGGCCAGGGACCTCGCCCAGCCCGACATCAGCGCGAGGTGTCCCCGCAGGAGCGGCTGCGCGGGATCGGTGACGTCGAAGACGCTCAGGCCATGCTGGTCCAGCGTGTAGGCATGTCCACCCCGCAGCGCGATGTCCGGGCGGAAATGCTCGGCACCGGGCGCCGGCACCTCCGCCACGACCCGCGGCCGGATCCGATCGACCACCGAGATGACCATGAGCGTCGATCGTTCGCCGGCCGCGTAGACGTAATCGCCGTTCGCGGCCAAGCCATACAGGTCGTTGTCGATGCCGACGGCGACCGCGCCCGCAAGGTGCTGGTGGGCGCGGTAGTCGATGCACTCGTCGGCGGGAGCGGTGACGGCGGCGGATCCGATCATCAGCAGAGCCAGCGCGCATCGTTGCGTGATCGGGTTCATCATGCCCCCCTTGGCGTCGGCCGGATATCGCGGGTGATCATGGTTGATCATAGATGCTTGCGGGCGGCGAAACAAGGGCGACATGGCCGGCCGTGTGCCGGGCCGGAAGGTGATCCCGCCCAATAAACGCTTGGGGGATAATGGTGTTTGCAATCGCGCAGTCCATTGCGGAATGGCATCTACAATTCCACCGCCATCAACGGAATTGTGTTGACAATTCCGCAGTATCATTCGAAATTGTTCGCATGGAAACGCGCAGGGTCTACCAGGCCATCGTCGAGGACCATCTGGCCCGGCATCGCCAGATGATCTTCGTCTCGGGCCCTCGCCAGGTGGGCAAGACCACCATCTGCCGCGGCCGGGCAGACCTTTACCTGGACTGGGATAACGAGGACCACCGCGCCGTGGTGCTGGAAGGGCCCGGGGCCGTGGCGCGCCGCGCCGGGCTGGAGGGGTTGGTCACGCGGGCACCGGTGATCGCCTTCGGCGAGCTGCACCGCTACCGGCGCTGGCGGGGATTCCTGAAGGGCTTCTTCGACACCTACGAACAGCGCTCGCGCGTCCTGGTCACCGGCTCGTCGCGCCTGGACCAGTATCGGCGCGGCGGCGACAGCCTGATGGGGCGCTATTTCCCGCTGCGCATGCATCCGTTCAGCGTGGCGGAGTTGACGTCGCCGACCCTGCCGTCGCAACCCGTGCGCGCGCCCGCCGCGCTGGCTGACGCGGACTGGCAGGCGCTGTGGGACCACGGCGGCTTCCCCGAGCCGTTCACCCGCCGCGCCGCCACCTTCACCACGCGCTGGCGCAACCTGCGCCGCACGCAGCTGCTGCGCGAGGACGTGCGCGACCTCACGCGCATCCAGGAACTCGACCTGCTCGACATGCTCGAGCGCCTGCTGACGGACCGCTCCGGCGAGCAGCTCATCTACAGCTCGCTGGCCCGCGAGGTGCGCGTGAGCGAGAACACGATCCGGTCCTGGATCGGCACGCTGTGCTCGCTGCACCACGGGTTCGTGGTCCGGCCCTGGTCGAAGAGCCTGACGGGCGCCCTGCGCAAGGAGCCACGTTGGTACCTGCGGGACTGGTCCGGCGTTGCCGACCCGGGCAAGCGCTTCGAGACGCTCTGCGCCTGCCACCTGCTCAAGGCCGTCGAGGGCTGGACCGACCTGGGTCTCGGCGAGTTCGAGCTGCGCTACATCCGCGACCGCCAGGGCCGCGAAGTCGATTTCGTCGTGGTGCGCGACGGCCGGCCGTGGTTCCTGGCCGAAGCGAAGCTGTCGGACACCCGGCTGACGCCGGCCCTCCGGTCGTACCGCGAGAAAACGGGTGCGCCGCACGCCTTCCAGATCGTGGCCGAGTTGCCCTTCGTCGACGCCGACGCCTTCGCGTCGAACGGACCTGTGGCGGTCCCGGCCCGCACGCTGCTGTCCCAGTTGCTCTGACGACGAGGAGCGCGGCGGCTTGTGGCGCCGGCGCAACGCGCCTAACCGGTTCACAGGCAAGGCACTACCGGCAATTCGGCCCTGGCCCGTCGCGGCGCTGTTGACTCGGCTTTATCATGTACGCGCAGCGGCCGCTCCGACACAGCGGAAAGCGGCCGTTCGAGGCCGCCTGCGGGCGCGCCTCTGCCGCGCCCGCGGTTCCGCCGGCGGTCTCGTGTCCATGTCGCGACAGGAGGCCCAAGATGAGATTTACCGCCATCGTATCCTGTCTGCTGCTGCTGGCCGCGGCGCCGTGCGCGCTGGCCGTCGTCGTCGGCGGGGACTTCGACAGCCAGCCCCTCGGCCCCTACACCGGCGGCGCCACCGTGCAGCCGCCCGGCTCCCCCGGCGTGCAGGTCGTGCCCGACAACCACCCCTACGCCGGCGCCCCGAGCCTCGGCAACGGCTCGGGCAACATGCTGCGCATCGACAACCTGGGCGGCGCCGGGCCGATCATCGTCACCTTCGTCTTCTACTGCGACGTCATCCCCGACGAACTCTGCCGCATCGGATACACCTACGCCGCCTCGGCCTGGCACATCTACTCCGGGTTCGGCGTGTACGTGGACGATCCCTCGCTGACCAACCCCGACGACCTGTGGGAACCGCCCGTCGGCTTCCCGCCCAGCACGGTCGGGCCGGGCGACAACCACGAGGGCGCCGGCGACTGCGACGGCCGGACGCACACCATCACGTTCGTCGTGCAGCCGGGCACGGTCCTGCATCTGGACAACATGGCCACCGAATGCCTGGAGAATCCGGTCGGCGACGAGCAGCACAGCTGGGGCGCGTTGAAGACGTGGTACCGGTGAGATGAAGCAACGCGCCGGCGTGGGTGCGGCCAGGGGGCCCGCACCTTGCGCCGGCGCAACTCGCACCGCGCGCCGCCGGCGCCCGGCAGGCATCACCGCGGACCAGGTGTTTGCGCTCGCTCTTCGTGCTCAGGTTCACTTCCTCAGCGGGGCGGGGCGACCCGTGGCGGCCGCCGCCGGTCCGCCACCAGCGACGCGACCACGCCCACCATCAGGATCCCCAGCACCACCAGCAGCAGCATCTGGTTGAAGTTCGCGCCCAGGTGATCCCTCAGCCAGCTCGCCGTCAGCATCTTGACGCCGACCACCAGCAGCACGAACGCCAGCGCCACCTTCAGGTAGCGGAACTTGTGCACGGCGCCGGCCAGCGCGAAGTACAGCGAGCGCAGGCCCAGGATGGCGAACACGTTGCTGGTGAAAACCAGGAAGGGGTCGCCGGTGATGGCGAAGATGGCCGGGATCGAGTCGACCGCGAAGATGACATCGGTCGTCTCGACCACCACCAGGGCCAGCGCCAGCGGCGTCAGCAGCAGCGTGCCGGGCTTGGCCTTCTCCAGGACCTCGTCGCGGGCGGCGCAGGCGCCCGGCGTCTCGGCCTCGCGCGAAGCGGCCGTCCCCGCGCGCACCAGGAAGTGCTGGCCGTGGAAGCGTTCGGTGATCGGGAACAGCCGCCGCGTCAGCCGCACCATGGCGTTCTGCCCGGGATCGCCGTGGTCGCTCTTCATGAACAGCATCTTCAGCGCGGTCAGGATCAGGAACGCCGCGAACACGTACAGGATCCAGTGGAACTCGTGGATCAGTGTTGCCCCCAGCGCGATCATGGCGCCGCGCATCACCAGCGCCCCGAGGATGCCCCAGAACAGCACCCGGTGCTGGTAGAGGGCCGGCACGCCGAAGAAGCTGAAGATCATGACGATGACGAAGATGTTGTCGACGCTCAGCGATTTCTCCACCACGTAGCCGGTCAGGTACTTGCCCAGCGCGCTGGCGCCGTCGTTGGGCAGCCCGTCGACGATGTCGATCCCCAGCCCCAGCCCGAACCAGTGCGCGTCGTAGGCCACCTTGACGAAGCCGCCGAACGACAGCCCCAGCGCGATCCAGACGGCCGACCAGCCGAGGGCCTCGCGCACGCCGATGACGTGGGACTTGCGGTGGAAGACGCCGAGGTCCAGGGCCAGCAGGAGCAGGACGAAGGCGATGAAGCCTGTCCACATCCAGAACATCGGTGAGGGCCTTTCCGCGGGATGATGTCATCGAACAGGG
>VGXH01000198.1 GCA_016873405.1 bacterium | reverse complement strand
GCCCGCCAGCGCGCGATCCCAGCGGCAGCGCACGTTGTCCAGGAGGGCCAGGTTGTTCAGCAGATTGGCCACGCCCAGATCGTGGCCGATGCGGCGGAACGTGGCCAGGCCGTCGTTGAAGAACTCCTCGGCCTTCTCGAGCCGGCCGAGGCGGAGGTGGCAGACGCCCATGACGACCTGCACCCGCGCGACATCCGCATGTTCGTCGGTCAGGGCGAGCACCGCGAACGCCCGCTTGGCGAGATTGAGCGCGTCGTGCAACCGGCCGCGTTCGCGCAGCACGACCGCGCGCCGGATCTGGAACGTGGCCGTCAGCACCGCGGCCTGCTCGGGCGCGGCCAACGCGGTGGTGCGCGCGAGCAAGGCGTCGGCCTCGTCCAGGAGAGCATCGGCTTCGGCCAGTTGCCCCAACAGCAGCAGCGAGTCGACGGCCTTGCGCAGCAGGGGCACGGCGCGCTCGCGCGGCAGGGTGTCCAGCATCTCGCCGTCGGTCAGGGGCGCGTAGTAGTCCAGGGCGGTCGCATAGGCCGAGGCGTGGAAATGGAGGTCGCCGATCTCTTCGAGGCGCTGCCAGTCGGACGCCGCCTGGGGTCGCGACTGGCGCGGCCGTTCGGCGTCCCGACGCGCGGGCTCCCGGCTCTCGTCACTCATCAACCGCATCCCTCGGCGAGGAAGTGGATTCGGTCTTTCGGTCTTGCGTTCTTCCGGTCTTCCGGTCTTCGCTCTTCCTCTGCACGTTCACGTGCCGGCCGGGCGCCCGTCGGGGCGCCCTAACCTGCCGCCTGGATCAGCCGCAGCAGCTGGAGCAGGATCTCCACCACCGCGTTCGTCCCGCCGGACTGCGCGGTCCCCAGCGCACGTTGGCCCAGATCCGCCCCCAGCCCGTCGCCCGCGCCACCGGGATCCCCGCGGCCGGAACCGCCCGGGTCGGTCTCCCCGTTGGTCCCGCCGACAGGGTCGGCGGGCGAACCGCTCGTCTGGCCGCTGGTTTGGACCGCGTCGGCGGCGGGCCCCAGCACGGATCCGGCGATCAGCCAGGTCGCCAGAAGAAGAAACAGGATCGCTCGCTGGCGCTTCATGTCCTTCGCCCCTTGTCCAAGGCACCCCGTCCCCGGCCGGGCGGGTCGCCGCCGTCATGCCCGGGCGCCCGCCTGACCTTGCTATCATTGTTACGGATACGGCCCGCCGCTGTCAATCGGAGTTGTCGGGCCGCTCCCCCTCCCCCCCGGGCTGGGTCCGCAGGCCGTACTTGGCGATCTTCTTGTAGAGGTTGCTGCGCTGCATGCCCAGCATGTCGGCCGTGCGGCTGACGTTGTACAGGTTCTCCCGCAGCTTCGACTGCAGGAACAGCGTCTCGCTGCGGGTCTTGAACTCGAGGAAGTCGCGGGCCGCCAGCAGCCCCGACTCCACCGGCCGCCCAGGCGCCGCCCCCGGCAGGGGCGGCAGGTCCACCGGCCGGACGGTTTCCTCCGGGGCCAGGATGAGGAGTCGCTCGACCAGATTCCTCAACTCGCGCACGTTGCCGGGCCAGACGTACTCCTCGAGCACCGCCACCGTCTCGGGCGCGAAGCGGCGCGGCTTGAGTTTCAGACGCGTCGCCAGTTCGGCCATGTACCAATCCAGGAGCAGGGGCACGTCCCCGTGGCGGTCGCGCAGCGGCGGCAGGTGCAGCGACAGGACGTTGAGCCTGTAGAAGAGGTCCTGGCGGAACCCGGACTGCGGCGAGGACAGGTCCCGGTTGGTGGCGGCCACGATCCGCACGTTCACCCGTCGCGTCTCGACGCCTCCTACGCGCTGGAACCGGCTCTCCTCGACCGCCTTGAGCACCTTCGCCTGGGCCTCCTCGCCCATGTCGCCGATCTCGTCCAGGAACAGCGTGCCGCCGTCGGCCTGCTCGAAGCGCCCGGTGCGCTGCCGATCGGCCCCGGTGAAGCTGCCCTTCTCGTGGCCGAACAGTTCGCTCTCGACGAGCTCGCGCGGGATCGCGGCGCAGTTGACCTCGACGAGCGGGCGGTCCCGGCGCGCGCTGGCGCGGTGGATCGCACTGACGACCAGTTCCTTGCCGGTGCCGTTCTCGCCGGTGATGAGCACGGTGGCGTCGCTGGCGGCGACCTTCTCGATGAACGAGCGCACCTCGCTCATGGCGCGGCTGTCGCCGACGATGACGCGCCGGCGGTCGCCCTGGTCCTGCAGCACGCGGCGGTCGGCCAGCGCCTCGTGGTGCGCCAGGCAATTGCTGATCGTGACCATGAGCCGGTTCATCGAGAACGGCTTCTCCAGGAAATCGTAGGCCCCGGCCTTGACGGCTGCCACGGCGGTCTCGACGTTGCCGTGCGCCGAGATCACGATCACCGGCACATCGCTCTCGGACTGGCGCAGCCGCTGCAGCACCTCCAGGCCGTCCATGCCGGGCATCTTCACGTCCAGCAGCATGACGTCCGGGCGGTGACGCTCGGCCGCGGTCAAACCCTCGGCGCCCGTCGATGCGGTGAGCACCTCGTACCGGTCGCCGTAGCGGAGGGCCTGGCCGGTGATGTCGCGGATGGAGGGGTCGTCGTCGACGATCAGGACGGTCTTCACGGCGGCTCCTTGCGGCAAGGCGTTCCGGAACCCGGCGCGGCGCCCGGCCGGCGGGCCGGGCGCCGCGGCTTGCGGGGCGGACGGCGGCGCAGGACATTGGGCGACGGCGCCGCCCGCACTTTGCGCCGCCGACCGAACCGCTGTCAAGGCGCCGGCCGCGCGGGCCGCCGCCGGGAGTCTCCGTGGCCAAACCGCTGCTGCGATCGCTGGTTCCCGACCGTCTGGCCGCCGCCGTCGCGGCCGCGGGCGGCGAGCCCTACCGCGCCCGGCAGTTGGCCGATTGGCTCTACCGGCGCGACGCTCTGGCCTGGGACGACCTTCGCAACCTCCCGCGGACTCTGCGCGAGTCGCTGGCGTCCGGCTGGGACCTGCAGGGACTCGAACCGCTCGAGCGCCAGGTGGGCGGCGACGGCACGCGCAAGTTCCTGTTCCGGCTGCGTGACGGGCAGACGGTCGAGAGCGTGATCATCCCGATGGAGAGCCACGCCACGTTCTGCCTCTCGACACAGGTGGGCTGCGCGATGGCGTGCGGGTTCTGCGCGACCGCGCGCGGCGGGCTCGTGCGCAATCTCGAGGCCGGCGAGATCCTCGAGCAGGTGACCCACCTCCGGCGCGACCTGGCGGCGGCTCCGGTGCCCGGGCACGGCGATCGCCAGTTCAACGTCGTCTTCATGGGCATGGGCGAACCGCTGGACAACTGGGACGCCCTGCCCGCGGCGCTGGCGATCATGCTGGCCCCGGACGGGCTGGGCATGTCGAGGCGGCGCGTCCAGGTCTCCACCAGCGGACCCGGCGACGGACTGCGCCGCCTGCTCGCATTGGCGCCGGGAACCGGCCTGACGCTCAGCCTGGGCGGGACGACCGACGAGGAGCGCCGGCGCCTGATGCCGGTGCCCGGACGCACGCCGCTGGCCGAGGTGCTGGAACTGGGGCGGAGCTACGCGCGGCAGTCGGGACGGCGCACGACCGTCGCCTGGGTGCTGATCGCCGGCCGCACCGACAGCCCGGAGCAGGCGCGGCGGCTGGCGAAGCTGGTCGCGGGCGGCCTGTTCAAGGTGAACCTCATCCCGCTCAACCCGCTCGACGACGATCGACAGGCGCCGCCGACCGCCGACGCGGTGCTGGCGTTCCAGGCGATCCTCGCCGCAGCCGGGATCGACGCGACGGTCCGCCTGAGCGGCGGCCGCGACATCGCCGCCGCGTGCGGACAACTGCGGCGCCGGCGCGATGCGACCGGCGGCGGCGACCGGAAGCGGGGGGACTGACGGTCCGGCCGGACCCTCCCCCCGCGGAGCGGCGATCACGCTACATCACGTCGGCCAGTCGCGTCTGCTCGAGTGCGCCGATCAGCGCGTCCTGGGCATCCTTCCAGGCCTTGGAGATGTTGCAATGCCCGGCGTTCTGGCAGGGATCCACATGGCGCAGGCAACGGTTCAACACGATCCCGCCTTCGCAGACCTCCACCACTTCGCGCAGCGTGATCTCCGTCGCCGGGCGGCCGAGGCTGAACCCTCCCTTGACGCCGCGGTGCGATTTGACGATGCCCGACTGCGCCAGCATCTGGAAGATCTTCGCCAGGAAGGCTTCCGAAACCTCGCACGCCCCGGCGATGGACTTCAGTTGCACGGGCGCATCGCTCTGTCGCCGCGCCAGTTCCTGCAGCCCCTTGATCGCGTACTCGGTCTGCCTGGTAATCTGCAGCATGGCTGAACCTCTCCGCCGTTACACGTAGGGTGATCCCGAGGATCATCCCAAAGGAGATGCATCGAAACCGGATTGTCAACCTCGAGCGGAGCCCAGTCGGCGCAACGCCTTGCGCGTCAACTGGCTCACGTGGAGGTCCGGCGCCCGGGCGGCTTCCGCCCAGATCCCGGGCGGACGCGCGGGCGCCGGCGGCCCCGCCCACGCCTCCGGCAGGTCCAGCGCGATGACCGCCGCCTCCAGCCGGTAGCGGGTGATCGCGTGGCGCACGGTGCCCAGGCGCCGCCGGGGACCCGGCAGGCCGCAGACGCCGGCGACGAGGGCCGCCAGCGCCTCGGCCCGGCCGGCCGCCGCCTCCGGCAACGGGAACCAGGCCGTCATCGGCAGGCCGAGCAGACCCGGGTGGAGGCGGTGGAAGTCCGCCCGCGCGGGCACGGCGGCCGTCGCGCACGGCAGGGGCGCGCCGCCGGCGGGTTCCAGCCAGACGCGGCCCGCGGCCTGGAAGACCACCACGACCACGCCCACGGCCTGGGCCGGTGGACCGGGCGCGACGGCGTCCGCTGAACCCCCGGCGCCACGGGAACTGCAGAACGTCGCCACCGGGCAGCTTGCGCAGAGCGGCCGCCGGGGCAGGCAGACGGTGGCGCCCAGCTCCATCAGGGCTTCGTTCCAGGGGCCGGCGTCGCGCGGGGGCAGCAGCGCCCGAGCCGCCGCCGCGAAAA
>VGXH01000197.1 GCA_016873405.1 bacterium | reverse complement strand
GGCCCCGCGCCACCAGGTCGCCGATCAGGGCGATGAGGAACGTGAGGCAGAGCACGACCTCGGGCAGCCACCACTGCAGGTCGGCCCAGCTCGGGATCTTCAGCTGCAAGAGTTCCATGCCGGAAAGCTCCTCGCGCGGGGCCGGCTCAGCCGGCCACCACCTTGACCAGGTTGTTCAGGGTGACCTTCATCAGGTCTAGCACCGGCATCGGGTACACGCCCAGCAGCAGCACGATGAGGCCGATCGGCACCAGCGTGAACATCTCGCGGCCGTTGATGTCCGGCAGGCTGTCCCACTTGTCGTTCTTCGGGCCCAGGAACACCCGCTGCAGCATCCACAGGACGTACGCGGCGCCGATGATGATGCCCAGGGCGCTGATGATCGTGATCGTCCGGAAGGCCGGGAAGGCGCCCATGAAGATCATCGCCTCGCTGACGAAGCCGCTCAGGCCGGGCAGGCCCAGGGCCGCGAAGAGCGCGAAGCTGAAGACCGAGAAGTAGAGCGGCATCTGCAGGCCCAGGCCGCCGAAGCCGTTGATCTCGCGGGTGTGGGCGCGGTCGTAGACGACGCCCACGCAGAGGAACATCATGGCCGTGATCGTGCCGTGGTTGAACATCTGCAGCACGGCCCCGTTCATGCCGGCGCTGTTCATCGCCGCCATGCCGAGCAGCACGTAGCCCATGTGGCTGACCGACGAGTAGGCGACCAGCTTCTTCATGTCCTTCTGGGCCATGGCGCAGTAGGCGCCGTAGAGGATGTTGACGGCCCCCAGCACCGCCAGCGCGCCGCGGAACCACATGGCCTGGTCGGGGAGCATCGGGTAGCTGATGCGCAGCAGGCCGTAGGTGCCCATCTTCAGCAGCACGCCGGCCAGGATGACGGACACGGCCGTGGGCGCCTCGACGTGCGCGTCGGGCAACCAGGTGTGGAACGGGAAGATCGGCACCTTGATGGCGAAGCCGATGAACAGCGCGACCCACAACAGGTGCCGCACGTTGGTCGTCTGCAGCCACGGGTTGTGGTTGTTCTGGTCGAACATATGGACCATGTTGAACGTGTGGCCGCCGGTGACCGGGTCGTTCGTGTTCAGGTAGAAGGCGATCATCGCCAGCAGCATCAGCACCGAGCCGGCCAGCGTGTAGAGGAAGAACTTGATGGCGGCGTACTCTCGCCGCGGGCCGCCCCAGATGCCGATCAGGAAGTACATCGGCAGCAGCATGACTTCCCAGAACACGTAGAACAGGAAGAAGTCCAGCGCGCAGAAGACGCCGAACATGCCCGTCTCGAGAATGAGGAACATCGCGAAGTAGCCCTTGACCGCCTTCTCGATGTTCCACGAGGCGAAGACGCAGAGGAACGAGAGCAGCGCCGTCAGCAGCATCATCGGCACGCTCAGGCCATCGACGGCCATGAAGTACTCGATGTTGAAGCTCTTGATCCAGCTGTGGTGCTCCACGAACTGCAGCGCGGACGAGCCGCGGTCGAACTGCAGGAACAGCTGAACGGCCAGGACCAGCGGCACGGCCGTGGCCACCGCCGCCACCGTCCGGATGGCCGTCTTCCTCCCGCCGGGGATGAAAGCGATCACGGCCGCCCCGATGACCGGGAAGAAGGTCATCCACGATAGAATGTGCTCGCCCATTGCGTGGCGCTCCTCTCGGGTGTTCTCTCGTCGTCCCTACAGAACCCGGTAGATCACGATCAGCACCAGCACCGAGGCGCTGACGTAGACCAGATACGTCTGCACGCGGCCGGTCTGGACGCGGCGCAGGCCCTCGCCCGCGCCCTGCAGCACGGCCGCCACCCCGTTGACCGCCCCGTCGACGAGGAAGCGGTCGCAGAGGCCGGAGACCCACGAAACCAGCCGCGTCAGGTAGCCCGTGCCGTTGACGATGCCGTCGATCACGATGCGGTCGAACGCCGCGCACACCGCCGACCACCACAGCGTCAGGCGGTACACCGTCGCCGCGTACAGTTCGTCGAAGAAGTACTGTCCCTGCAGCACCCTGTGCGCGCCCGGCAGGCGCGCCTGCACCGCCGCGGGGTTCACCCGCCGCCGGTGGTACGTCCACCAGGAGGCGCCGATACCCAACGTGGCCACGAGGATCGACATGATCATCGCGCGGATGTGGGCCGTGTGGTGCACGTGCGCGGCATGGTCGTCGTGCCCGTGGGCGCCGTGCGCCTCGCCGTGCGCTCCGGGCGCGAGGTGATCCCCAGGCGCGGCGTGGTCCCCGTGCTCATCGCGCGCCGGCTGGTCGCCGTGCGCCGGCTCCGTCCCGGGCGCCGCCTCTCCGTGCGGGTGGTCTTCGTGCGCGACCACCACCGGCGGCGCCTCGTGCCGCGCCTGGTACTCCGCCGCGATGGCCGGCACGTCATAGGCCACCATGAACTTGCGGAACCAGCTCTTGTCGGCCGTGTTGCCCGGGATGCCGGCCGCGATCACCGACATGACCGCCAGCGCGATCAGCGGAATGGTCATGGCGCGGCCGCTCTCGTGCGCGTGCTCGAACTTGTGGTGGTCCCGCGGCTGGCCGAAGAAGGTCAGGAACACGATGCGGAACATGTAGAAGGGCGTCAGCGCGGCCGCGGTGATGCCCAGGATGAACGGCAGGTAGTGCCCCTCCAGCATGCCGAACGCCAGCACCGAGCCGAGGATGCCGTCCTTCGAATAGAAGCCCGACAACAGCGGCACGCCGCTGATGGCCAGGGTCGCGATCAGGAACGTCCAGAAGGTGATGGGCATCTTCTTGCGCAGGCCGCCCATGTCCGGCATCTCCTGCGAGTGCACGGCGTGGATGACCGAGCCGGCGCCCAGGAAGAGCAGCGCCTTGAACATCGCGTGCGTGGTCAGGTGGTACATGGCGTTGACCGAATCGCCGGCGCCCAGCGACATCACCATGTAGCCCAGCTGGCTAAGCGTCGAGAACGCCAGCACCCGCTTGATGTCGGTCTTGACTAGGGCGATGGTCGCCGTGATGAACGCCGTCACCGCGCCCACGTAGAGCACCACCAGCAGCGCGTCCGGCCCGAACAGCGGCGCCAGGCGGGCCACCATGTAGACGCCGGCGGCCACCATGGTCGCCGCGTGGATCAGGGCCGACACCGGCGTGGGGCCCTCCATGGCGTCCGGCAGCCAGATGTGCAGGGGCATCTGCGCCGACTTGCCCACGCAGCCCATGAACAGACCCACGCCCGCCCAGGCCAGCAGCGGGCCCTTGATGGCGCCGGCATGCACCTGGGCGAACAGCTCCAGGTAATTGAGCGTGCCCGTGGCGGTGAAGAAGGCCAGGATGCCCAGCCAGAAACCCCAATCGCCGACGCGGTTGGTCAGGAACGCCTTCTTGTTGGCGTTGGCGGCCGAGTGCTTGTGGAAGAAGAAGCCGATCAGCAGGTAGCTCGACAGGCCGACCAGCTCCCAGAACACGTAGAGGAAGAAGAGGTTGTTCGCCAGCACGATGCCGAGCATCGAGAACGTGAAGAAGCCGAGGAAGGCGAAGAACCGCTCGTAGCGGCGGTCCCCGTGCATGTAACCGGTCGAGTACAGGTGCACCAGGAAGCTGACGATGCAGACGACCATCAGCATGACCGCCGTCATGCCGTCGACCAGGATGCCCGCATCCAGCCGGAAGCCGCCCAGGTCCAGCCACGTGAAGGCCCACTCGACGCGATGCGCCGGGTCGCCGACCCGCCAGAACGCGATGAAGATGCGCAGCGCCTGCACCAGCGCCAGCCCCATCAGCGTCACGCCGATGAAGTCGCCCTTCCGCGGCAGCTTCCGGCCGAAGAAGAAGGTGAGCGCGTACGACAGCAGCGGCAGCAGCAGGATCGAGATCGCCGCCGTGATGATGGCCTGGTCGCTCATCGCCGGTCGTTCTCCCTTATCGCTTCAGGCTTTGCGCGGTGTCCGCGTGCACGGAGCCGTAGTTGCGGTACAGCGCCAGGACGATCGCCAGGGCCACGGCCGCCTCCGCGGCCGCCAGCACGATGACGAAGGCGGCCAGGATCTGGCCGTCGATGCCGTGCTGCACGTAGCGCGAGAACGCCACGAAGTTCACGTTCGCGGCGTTGAGCATCAGCTCCACGCCCATCAGGATGGCGACGGTGTTCCGCCGGGCCATCACGGCGAACAGGCCCAGCGCGAACAGCGCCGCGCTGACGGTCAGGAAATGCGGCAGCCCGATGTTCACGCCTGCGCCTCCCGGTTCTCCTCGTCGTCGGCTTCCGGGCGCCGCTCGCGGATGAGGATCGCGGCGCCGATCATGGCGGCCAGCAGCACGATCGACACGTATTCGAACGGGAAGATGTACGTGGTCATCAACCGGGCGCCGATCTCGGCCGTGGTCGCCTTCGCGGGCGCCGCCGAGGCGTTCCATTCCACCGCGGTGACGACCTTGTAGAGGACGCCGAAGACGGCCGCCGCGAACACCGCCGGCGGCACCAGGCGGTCCAGGCCGTGGCGCCGCTTCCCGGCCGCCGGGACGTGCGTCATCATGACGGTGAACAGGACCAGCACCAGCACGCCGCCCACGTACACCATCAGCTGGGTCACGGCCAGGAAGTCGGCGCCCAGGAACGCGTAGAGGCCGGCCACGCCCAGCAGCGTGAACAGCAGCGCGAAACCGGCGTGCACGATGTTGCGGCTGGACACCACCCAGACCGCCGGCACCACGGTCAGCAGCGCCAGCGCGACGAAGACCAGGTCACGGATCACGCGTCGTCTCCTTTGTCGCCGTCTTCCTTCGGCGGGACCCACCAGCCCTGGTCCGCGCGCGTCTGGCGATGGCAGGGCACCTTCGCCTGGCGCGGATCCATGAACTCGTAGACCAGCGTCTTGCGGTCGTAGACCGAGTGGTCGTAGTCGTGGCTCATCGTGATCGAGCCGGTGTGGCAGTTCTCCGTGCAGAGCGAGCACCAGATGCACTTGTTGTAGTCGATGGCGTACCGCGTCATGTAGCGGTCCTTGCCCTTGCCCTCGGTCTCGATGTAGATGCAGTCGAAAA
>VGXH01000196.1 GCA_016873405.1 bacterium | reverse complement strand
GCTGCGGTCCCAGCGGGCCTGCCGTTCGGAATCGTCCTTCACGCCCGCCAGCGGCGGGAAGAGGATGTCCACGAGCCGCTCCTCGACCGCGGCTTCGATCTGGCCGGCGTGGCGCGCTTCGGCGCGGCGGCGCACCAGGGCGATGCCCGCCTCGACGAGGTCCCGAACCATCGAGTCCACGTCGCGCCCGACGTAGCCCTTCTCCGTGAACTTCGTCGCCTCGACCTTGAGGAAGGGCAGGTCCGCCAGCTGCGACAGCCGGCGGGCGATCTCGGTCTTCCCGACGCCCGTCGGGCCGATCAGGATGATGTTGTTGGGGACCACCTCGCGTCGCGCCTCGGGCGACAGCTGCATGCGCCGCCAGCGGTTCCGCAGGGCGATGGCCACGGCCTTCTTCGCCTCGGCCTGCCCGACGATGTAGCGGTCGAGCATGGCGACCGTCTGCGGGCAGGTCCAGGCCGAGCCGGGTTCAATCTGCCGGATCTGCATGGGCCTCCCCGTCGCCGCCCGTCTCGAGGATGGTCAGCCTGTCGTTGGAGTAGATGCAGATCTCGCCCGCGATCTGCAGCGCCTCGCGGCAGATCGCGGCGGCGTCCAGATCGGTGCGGCGCGCCAGGGCCCGGGCCGCCGCCAGGGCGTAGGGCCCGCCGGAGCCGATGGCCGCGATCCTGTCGTCGGCCTCGATGACGTCGCCGGCCCCCGACACGGTGAAGATGTCGTTGCGGTCCATCACCACCATCATCGCCTCGAGTCGGCGCAGCACGCGGTCGCTGCGCCATTCGCGGGCCATCTCGACGGTCGCGCGCTTGAGGTGGCCGCGGTAGCGCTCGAGGTGGCCCTCGAACTTCTCGAACAGCGAGAAGGCGTCGGCGGCGCCGCCGGCGAAGCCGACGAGCACCTGCCCGCCGAACAGGCGGCGGACCTTCACGGCGCCGTGCTTGACCGCCGTGGCGCCAAGGGTCACCTGTCCGTCGCTGCCGATGGCGCCGCGTCCGTCGCGCACGACGGCCAGCACGGTGGTCGAGCGGATCCGCATGGACTTCCTTCCGGCCGGGGCTCAGCCGCCGCGGCGGGTGCGGGCGCGCGGGTGGGCGGCCTCGAAGCTCGCCCGCAGCCGGCTGCGGCCCAGGTGCGTGTAGATCTGCGTGGTCGACAGGTGGCGATGCCCGAGCAGCTCCTGCACGACGCGGATGCCGGCGCCGCCGTCCAGCAGGTGGGTCGCGAAGCTGTGCCGCAGCGTGTGCGGCGATACACCGGCCACCTGCGCCAGTTCCCCGGCGTAGCGCGCGACCAGGGCCTGCACCGTGCGGCGCCCGATGCGCCGCCCCGGCCGCCCTTCGAAGACCGGGCGCCCGGCATGCGCGCGCCCCAGGGCGCCGTCGCGCAGGTCCCGCCACACGCCCGGCTGCAGGACCGCGCCCAGATGGGCGGCCAGCGCGTCGGCCGCGCAGCCGGCCAGCGGCAGCACGCGCTCGCGATTCCCCTTGCCCAGCACGCGCACGCGCTGCTGCGGGTAGTCCAGGTCGCCGAGATCCAGTCCCGTGACCTCGGCCAGGCGCAGGCCCAGCCCGTAGATCACCTCCAACAGGGCGCGGTCGCGGCGGCCGCGCGGCGTGGCGGGATCCGGCATCGCGAGCAGGCGCGCGGTCAGTTCCACGTTCAGGTCGTGCGGCAGCTCCCGTCGGCGACCGCCGCGGCCGCTGCCGAGATTGCCTGGGATCTCAGGGACTTGCGCCGTGAGCTTCAGGTAACGGTAGAACGAGCGGATGGCGGCCAGGCGCCGGTCCAGCGTGGCGGGACGGCAGCCGCGCCGGCGCAGCCCGGCCAGATGGGTGCGGATCAGGTCCCGCTGCCCGGCCAGGCGCGGCCATTGCGCGCGGCCCGCCGGTTCCTGCAGCAGGCCCGACGACACGGCGGTGGCCAGGAAGTCCCGGACGTCGCGTCCGTAGGCGGCCACCGTGCGCGGGCTCAGCCCGCGTTCGATGCCCAGGTGGTCGAGGTACGGTTGCAGCGGATCCACGGCGCAGGTTCCCTCCCGGCACGGCGGTGCGGCCGGCGTCGCCTCCGGCCGGCGCGCGGGAACCTACCACCGCCGGTCGGGGCTGGCAAGCGGACCGCGCCGGCAGCGGAACGCGCTCAGTCGCGCAGCAGGTCGGCCAGCGCCGGGGTGGCCAGCCATGCCGCCAGTTCGCGGCGCGAGACCTCCGCCCGGGCCAGCTTGCGCTCCCGCTTGTCGCGCACCGGCTCGGGCAGGTCCGGCAGCAGGCCGAAGTTCGCGTTCATCGGCGCCAGCCGGGCCGTCGTGCGGTCGAACAGGAAGCCGCCCAGGAGCGAGCCGAGGATGGTCGCCGGCGGCAGCGGCGACAGCGGCAGGCCGCGCCGGCGGGCCGCCGCCCGCCACGCCGTGTACAGCCCCGAGGCGATCGACTCGACGTAGCCCTCCACGCCGGTCATCTGGCCGGCGACCAGGACGTCCGGCCGCCCGAGCAGCGAGAAGTCCGGCGCGCAGCACCGCGGCGTGTCCAGGTAGAAGTTGCGGTGCAGCTGGCCGTAGCGCACGAATTCCGCGTTCTCGAGCCCCGGGATCAGCCGCAGCACGCGCCGCTGCTCCCCCTGCTTGAGGCGCGTCTGGAAGCCGACCAGGCCGTAGAGCGTGCCCTCGCGGTTCTCCTGGCGCAGCTGCACCACGGCGTGCGGGCGCGCGGCGCCCGGACGCGGATCGCGCAACCCGACCGGGCGCAGCGGGCCGAAGGCCAGCGAGCGCGGACCGGAGGCGGCGATCTCCTCGATCGGCTGGCAGCCGGCGAACAGCTCGCCGCGGTCGAAGGCGTGAACCTCCGCCTTCTCGGCCGCCAGCAGTTCGCGATGCAGCCGCTCGTACTGCTCGCGATCCAGCGCGGCATTGAGGTAGTCGGCGTCGCCCCGACCGTAGCGGGCCGCGCGGTAGAGCACCGTCAGGTCCAGGGACTCGAGCGTGACCGTGGGTGCGATGGCGTCGAAGAAGTGCAGCGCCGGTCGCCCCGTGGCCCGGCCGATCTCGTCGACCAGGGCCGCGGAGGTCAGCGGCCCGGTCGCCAGCAGCCAGAGGTGGCCGGGCGCCGGGGGCAACGCGTCCACCGGACCGCGCTCGACGGCGACGCCGGCGGCGTCCAGCCGCGCCGCCACCGCGCGCGAGAAGGCCTCGCGGTCGACCGCCAGGGCGCTGCCCGCGGGCACCGCGCACTCCCGCGCCGCCGCCAGCAGCCGGCAGCCGAGCGCGTCCAGCTCCTGCTTGAGGACGCCGCTGGCCGTGGTCGGCTCGGCGCTCTTGAGGGAGTTGCTGCAGACGATCTGCGCCAGCGCGTCGCCGCGGTGCACGGGGGTGGCCGCGACCGGGCGCATCTCGCGCAGCGTCACCGGGACGCCCAGCCGGGCCAACTGCAGCGCCGCCTCGCACCCGGCCAGCCCGCCGCCGACCACGGTCACGGCCGGCGCCGGCATCAGGCCTTCCCGGAACCGGGCGTGCGCGTCGCGGGCTTGCGCCCGGCGGGCTTCTTGGTCGCGGTCTTCGTCGCCGCCGCGGCCGGCTGGGCGGCGGTGGTCCGGGCGCCCTTCGCGGCGCTCGCCTTCTTCGCGACCTTCCGGCCCGCGGTTCCCGGGGCCTTCGGCGCGACCTTCTTGGCCGCGCGCCGCGGCGCCGGACCGCGGGCCGGCGCCTTCTTCGCCGTCCGCCGGCCGCGGGCGGGGCGGCCGCCGTTCTGGGCGGCGCGCTCGGCGGCGGCCGCCAGCAGCGCCACGGCCTCGTCCACGGTGATCTCCTCGGGGTCGGTGTCGCGCCCGATCGTCCCGTTGACCTTGCCGTCGGTCACGTAGGGACCGTAGCGGCCCTTGCAGATGACCAGCGGCAGGCCGGACTCCGGATGCGGCCCCAGTTCGCGCAGCACCGGCCGGCGGTTCTTGTTGCGGATGCGCTCGAGCGCCTGCTCGAGCGTGATCGTGAACAGCTCGTCCACCGAGGCCACGCTGGCGAAGACGCGCTCGTGCTCGACGTAGGGGCCGAACCGGCCGAGCCCCGCGCGCACCGGTTTGCCGCTGGCCGGGTCCGCGCCGATGACCCGCGGCAGGCTGAGCAGGCGCAGGGCGTAGTCGAGGTCGATCGTCGAGAGGTCGGTCTTGGCGCCGAGGCTGATCCGCTTGGGCTTGCGGTCGCCCTCCTGCTGGCCCAATTGCAGGTAGGGGCCGAACGGCCCGGTCAGGACATAGATGTCCTGGCCGGTTTCCGGGTGCCGGCCGATCGGCTCGCGCGAGCGGTCGCGCTGCGTGATCAGTTCCAGCGCCCGCGCGGGCGTCAGCTCGTCGATCAGCAGGTCGACCGGCACCGTGGCGCGCCGCGCCTCGTCGCCCTCGACGTTGACCGAGACGTAGTTCCGCCCGATGCGCAGGACGATCGGCGCCCCCGTCCCGGGGTCGTCGCCGACGCGGATGCGGGGGAACTCGATGCGGTCGAGCCCGGCCGCGATGTCCTTCTCGAGTCCGGCGCCGCCGTCGCCGCCGCGGTAGAAGGCGTCGAGGAACCCGATCCAGTCGCGCTCGCCCTCGGCGATCTGGTCCAGTTCCTCCTCCATGCGCGCCGTGAACGCCACATCCACGTAGCGGGGGAAATGCTCGCGCAGCAGGTGCGTCACCGCGATGCCGATGTACGTCGGCAGCAGGGCGCCGCCCTTCTTGGCCACGTAGTCCCGGCTCTGGATGGTCGCGATCACGGAGGCGTAGGTCGAGGGGCGGCCGATGCCCTCCTCCTCGAGCTTCTTGATCAGCGAGGCCTCGGTGTAGCGCGCGGGCGGCTGCGTCTCGTGGGCGGCGTGCGTCACGCGCAGGACGTCGAGGCCGCCGGCGTCGCGCGCGGCCTGGCCCCCCACCTCCTGCCCCACGTGCATCTCCGGCAGGAGCGTGTCCTGGCCGCGATCGCCGTAGACCTTCAGGAAGCCGGGGAAGCGCACGACCGAGCCGTTGGCGCGGAAGAGCAGGGG
>VGXH01000195.1 GCA_016873405.1 bacterium | reverse complement strand
GGGGGCAGAAGTTCGGCCTCGGCCGCTATCTCGACGGCACCGACTCTGACCTGCGGCTGGCCAACCAGCTGGAGGTCTGCCTCGAGTGCAAGGTGGACTTCTACCCGAAGTTCGGGAAGCTCACCTTGAAGGTCGTCGGCATCGACCCCACGTTCTCGCTGGGGCGGCTGGAGGCGCGCCGGCGCCAGACGCTGGCCTTCCTGGCCGAGGCGGGCCTGCTCGGCGCCAACGCGGCGCTGCCGCTGCCGGCGCTGCCGCTGCGCGTGGGCCTGGTCACGGCGCCGGGCAGCGCCGCCGAGCGCGACTTCCTGACCGGGCTGGAGGCCAGCGGGTGGGCCTTCCGGGTCGTCTCGCGCGGGGCGCGCATGCAGGGCGAGCAGCTGGAGGCCGAGGTGATCGCCGCGCTCCGGCACCTGCAGGCCGAGGACGTCGACGTCATCGTGATCACCCGCGGCGGCGGTTCGCGCGCGGATCTCAGCTGGTTCGACCAGCGGGACCTCGCGGTGGCGATCGCGTCGTGCGCGGTGCCGGTCGTCACGGCGATCGGCCACGAGATCGACCGCTCGATCGCCGACGAGGTGGCGCACCACGCGTGCAAGACGCCGACCGCGGCGGCCGAGTTCCTGGTCGCGCGCATGGACGCCGCCGCCGCGCGCGTCAATGCGGCGGCGGCGGGCGTGGCCCGGCTCGCGCGCGAGGCCGTGCGCGAGGCCGACGCGCGGCTGCTCGACCGCCGCGCGCGCCTGGCGCTGGCCGCCAGCGGCAACGTGGCGCGGCAGCGCGCGCGCCTGGCGGCAGCGCCCGCCAGGCTGGCCGCCGGCACGGGCGCGCGCCTGGCCGCCGCCGGCGTGGCGACCGCGGGCCGCGCCTCGCGCCTGGCGCGCGAGGCGACCCGCAGCCTGGACGCGGCCCCGCGCCTTCTCGAGGCCCTGGCCACGCAGGCCCGCCTGCTGGACCCGGCGCGCCTGCTGGCGCGCGGCTACACGATCACGACCGGGCCGGACGGTCGCGCCCTGGTCTCGGCGGCGCAGGCCGCGGCGGCCGGCGCCCTGCGGACCCGTTTTGCCGACGGCGTCGTGGCCAGCCGCGTCGACCCCGCCGGCGGCGCCCAGACACCCGAACCCGACCAGGGAGCCCGAGGTGGCCGCAAGAAGGCCAAGCCCCAGGCGCACCCCGGCCAGGGAGTTATTCGGTATTCCACCGACGACTGATCTATCGAAGCTCGTCTGCTTTCGTCGTTGCGTCGCGCACTAGGGCGAGTCCGCAGATTCCGCAGACGACCAGCGTTTGCAGCACACCTGAGATCAGCGCCGGCAGGGCATGGGGGCTCGAATACCCGATGCCACGCCCGATGCCCCAGACCATGCCGAACGCTATCAAGGCGCCGAGCGCCAGCAGGCCCCACCCGCCGAGCCTCGGCTTCTTGTGGACCAGATAAGCCGCGCCGACGAAGAACATGAACAACGCCAGTGTGGCCCGCAGAAACGAGAGGCGCGCTGCCGCGTTCTCGGGTGTGAAACCGAAGCTGGCGGCCGCCGGTCCGAGACTCACGACCGCAACGCCAAGGAGGAATCGAACGACTCCGGCACGTGCCCCCCAGTACTGCAGCAGGTGACTGGCGAGATAGGTCCCCACGACCACCTTGAGCCAGGTCTCTCGGCCGAAGGTGTGGACTCCCGGCGTGGTTGCCGTCACCTCCGGGAAGTGGCCTCTCGCCCAGGTGTAAGTGGCTGTCTCGAGCACGAAAACCAACAGCGCCGCGGCGATCGTGTGGAAGGCGGCTCGGTGCGCCACGTCGCGGGTCCATTCGTCGCCATCCCGCAGCAGGCCGGATTCGCGCAGGATCGAAGGCAGGAACACCGCCAGCACGACGACCATTTCGGCCAGGGCCACCCTGCCGGTGAAGTACTGGGCGAACCACGCCGCGATGCCGATCACGAAAGCGGCACGAGGGACCGAAGGCAGACCCTTGACAGTCGCGCTACTCATGGGAATCCCCTTCTTCGCTCAGCTCGAACAGGTCCGTGATGCTCATCTCCAGGGCTCTTGCCAGCTCGAAGGCCAGCAAAGCCGAGGGGACGTACTTCCCCTTCTCGATGGCCAGGATCGCCTGGCGCTGGACGCCGACCAGGCGGGCGAGATCCTCCTGGGTCAGGTTCAGGCGCGCGCGGTGCTGCTTGAGGTGGTTCCTGAGTTTCATGCCTGAAAAGTACGTTATAGCGTACAAAATGTCCAGTGAAGAATACATCGCCCGGAGCCGATCGGCGAGGGGTGGTCCGCCGGCCTCCCCTCGGCGGCCGGTCGCAACCGTCTGCGGGGACCCGGCCGATGGTATCCATCGCGACCTGATGCTATTGTGGCCGCTGACCTAACCTGTTGCGCACAAAGCCCGCCGAATGCCGGACCTGACCGCCGCCGGTGAGTTGACGGGTCGGTGGGCGGGGCCGGAGGCCGCCGAACGGGAATCGGGGCGGTTCTTCTTCGCTTCGCTGCGGAATTCTGACCTGTTCCCTGGCTACGCAGTCCCGCTGACCGCAGGAGATTCGCATGAACGCGGCCAACAAGAAGAAGCCGGCCAGGAGCCTCTCTTTCGGTGAGGCCGTCACCGAGGTCGAGGAGATCCTCGCCGGCCTCGAAGAGGACGAGGTGGACATCGACCGCCTGGGCGCCGAGGTGGCCCGCGCCGTGGAGCTGATCCAGGTCTGCCGCGAGAAGCTCGAGCGCACCGACCGCGAGGTGCGCGACCTGGTCGCGGGCCTGCAGGCGCCGGCGGCCGCCGACGGCGACCACGGGAACGGCGAGGACTGATGGAGCCGCTCATCCGCGTCGAAGGCCTCTGCAAGGACTACCGCCTGGTCGACCGGCGCGAGGGCGTCAGCGGCGGCCTGAAGGACCTCGTGCGCCCGCGGCGGCGCCTGCTGCGCGCGGTCGACGACGTCTCGTTCGCCATCGAGCCGGGCGAGATGGTCGGCTACATCGGGGCCAACGGCGCCGGCAAGTCGACCACGATCAAGATGCTCACCGGCATCCTGACGCCCACGGCCGGCGCGGTGGACGTGGGTGGCCTGGTGCCATGGCGGCAGCGCCAGCAGTACACGCGCCACATCGGCGTGGTCTTCGGCCAGCGCACGCAGCTGTGGTGGGACCTCGCCGTGGTCGAGAGCTTCCGCCTGCTGAAGAAGATCTATGAAGTGGACGACGCCGTCTACGAGCGGCAGATGGCGCTGTTCGACGAGCTGCTCGAGACCGGCAAGCTGCTCAGCCAGCCGGTGCGCAAGCTCTCGCTGGGCCAGCGCATGCGCTGCGACCTGGCCGCCGCGCTGCTGCACCGGCCGCGCGTGCTGTTCCTGGACGAGCCGACCATCGGCCTGGACGTCGTGGCCAAGGAGAACATCCGCGGCTTCCTGCGCGACATCCAACAGCGCGACGGCGTCACGGTCATCCTGACGACGCACGACCTGGGCGACATCGAGCAGCTGTGCCGCCGCGTGATCATCATCGACCAGGGTCGGGTGCACTTCGACGGCGAGCTGGCCGATCTGCGGCGGCGCGTGGGGCAGAGTGTCAGCCTGGGGGTGGATCTGCGCGAGCCGGCCGGCAGCGCGGAGCTGGCTGCCGCCACGCAGGGCCTGCCCGTCGCCTGGGACGAGGGCACGGGCCTGCGCCACGTCGCGCGTTTCAACCGCGCCGAGGTGCGCGCCGCCGAGGTCATCCGCCTGGTGGTCAACGAACGCCAGGTGCAGGACCTGCATCTGTCCGAGCAGCCCATCGAGGACGTCGTGCGCGAGATCTACCGTCAGGCGGCCGCCGGAGGCGGCGCGTGAGTCCGGCGAACGCCGCCGCCGCCACGGCCGCCCCGGCCCCGACGCTGCTGACCCCGTGGCGGCGCACGCCGCTGGCCACCGTCGGCCTGTACGGCCACTTCGTGCGCCTGGCCTTCCTGAAGTTCCTGGCCTACCGCCTGCGCTACTACACGGGCGTGGTCAGCTACACCATCTTCGTCGCCGGCCACTACTACCTGTACCTGGCGCTCTACGCCGGCCGCGCCGCCGAGGGTCTGCCGCCCGAGATCGACGGGTTGACCGTGCGCGAGATGGTGACCTACGTCGCGGTCGGCTGGATCGGACGCAGCCTCTACTTCAACAACATCCCGCGCGACCTGGCCCGCATGGTCACGCAGGGCGAGATCGCGATGCATCTGATCAAGCCCTTCCACCTGCAGTCGGTGATGATGGCCGAGGCCGTGGGCGAGGCCGGCTTCCGACTGGTCATGTTCACCGTGCCGATCGTGGTCGTCGTGGCGCCGCTGTTCGGCGTCGGCGCGCCCGCCGACGCGGCGGCGCTCGGCTGGACGATCGTCAGCTTCGCGCTGTCGCTGGTGGTCTACAGCCAGCTCGGCTTCCTGGTCGGCTGCCTGGCCTTCGCGATGAAGAACATCCAGGGCGTGCTGCGCGCGCAGATGGTGGCGATGGACTTCCTGACCGGGGTCATCGTGCCGTTCACGTTCTTCCCGGCCTGGTTCCAGGCGGCGGTGGCCTGGCTGCCGTTCCAGTGCATCGGCTACGTGCCGGTGATGATCTACCTGGGCAAACGCAACGGCCCCGACCTGGCGGAGGGCCTGCTGCTGCAGGCGGCCTGGGCGCTGGGACTGGGCATCGCGGCCCGGCTGGTCTGGCGCGCGGCGACGCGCCGCCTCACGGTGCAGGGGGGCTGACGTGGAGACGGGCACCCGCTTCGCCGCCGCCGGCGACCGCGCCCCGGGCGCCCGGCTGGCCTGGCAGGCGCGCATCTTCGGCGCCTACTTCGTCCAGTTCCTGAAGATGCGCCTGGCCTACCGGATGGACTTCCTGGTCGACACGCTGGCGGTGGGCTTCAGTCTGCTGATCCAGCTGGCGGTGCTGGGGGTGCTCTTCGACAAGGTCAGCGCCCTGGACGGCTGGGACTTCCCGCAGGTGCTCTTCATCTACGGCTTCTCGCTGGTGCCGCTGGGCCTGTTCAACCTGGTGAGCGTGAACCTCTACGGCTTCGCCGACGAGTAC
>VGXH01000194.1 GCA_016873405.1 bacterium | reverse complement strand
AAAAGCGCCATCACGACGGTGCCCCAGATCAGGGCCCAGTACTCCGCCTTCTCCGCGAACGAGAAGCGGCGCATCGCGGGCGGCGTCTCGCGCTTGCCCAGGTTGTACAGGATCATGCCCCAGGCCTGAACCGCGTCGTTCATCGTCGGCGCCATGTCGCGCAGGAAGACGCGACCCTTGTAGGTCAGCAGGAAGCCGAGGTGCCAGATGCCGCCCACGATCATCACGACGGCCGCGCCGCGGTGGATCAGGCCGCGGACCTGCGCGCCGCCCTCGCGACCGAAGATCATGTTGGCCCACCAGGCGTCGTAGTAGCGCAGCGCGAAGCCGGTGACCACCAGCACCGTGAAGCTGATCGCCAACAACGTGTGCTGCACGACCTCGTCGGTCTCCATGCGGCGGACCTGCTTCTTGGCCAGAACGCGGCGGACCTGCTTGATGTAGTCGAGCAGGCAGTAGGCGGCCATGCCGCCGATAATCAGGACGATGAGGGCCTGGTAGACGACCTTGACCACATGGGCCACGCCGGTGCGATGCCCCGCATCGGCGGAATGGATCCGGGTCTTGGCGGCCTTCTCGGGCGACATGCCGGTGTGGCAGTGCCCGCACGTCTGGATCAGGTTGGCGGTGGCGACCGATGAGCGCGGGTCGCTCGAGGGCAGGATCGCGTGCGCGCCGTGGCAGGAGGCGCAGTTGGCCACCGTCCTGTCGCCGGCGCGACTCTTCAGGCCGTGGTAGGAGTCCACGTACGACTGCAGGCGGCCCGACGGCAGGTCGTACTTGTCGTTCAGGTTCGCCGACTCGTGGCAGGGCGTGCACGTGGCCTCGGCCACGCGGAACGGGCTGACCGGGGAGCGCGGGTCGGAGATGGCCAGAATCCCGTGCTCGCCGTGGCAGTGCGTGCAGGTGGGCGCGTCCACCTCGCCGCGCGCCACGAGTTGACCGTGGATGCCGTACTCGAACTCCTCCTGGATCGTGCTGTGGCAGCGCCCGCAGGTCTTCGAGATGTTGAAGAAGTTGATCGGGCTGTCGCTGTCGCCCGGAGGCAGCATGCGGTGCGAGGAGCCGCCCGCCGAGTGGCAGTCGTTGCAGCTGGCGGCGGTGTCCTTGCCGCCGGCGGTGGCGCGACCGTGCACACCCTTCTGGTACACCTCGATGGGGTGCTTGAAGCGGATGTTCAGCCGGCTCAGGAATTCCTGATTCTCGTGGCAATCGCCGCAGGTGGCCGCCAGGTTCGAGGGATGGACCATCGACCGCGGGTTGCCGTGCGGCAGGATGTGGTGGCTGCCGTGGCAGTCCTGGCACAGCGGCACGCTGTCGGACTTGCCGACGAAGCCGCGACCGTGCTGGGTGTACTGGGCGGCGACGTCCTCATGGCAGACCGTGCAGTCCGGGCGCGCCAGGTCGACACCGTGCGGCACGGCGTCGATCCCGGTGTGGCAATCCGTGCAGGCGAAGCCCTCGTGCACGCTGCCGACGAGGGAGGACAGGTTGACCTCCACCGGCGAGCCGCCGGTGTTCTCGTGGCAGTCGGCGCAGACGGCATCGGGGAGGGAGCCGGCCAGCGCGGCGCCGGGCAAGACCAGCAGCCCCAGGGCCCACAGCACCCGCCGGGCAGCGCGCGTCGTCATGAGTGCCCGTTCCTTTCGCCGCCCCCGCGGGGCGCCTGCGTAAAATTTGACAGATTCACTCCGGACCGCAGCATTCCGGCCCCCCCCAGGCCACCGCCACGCCTGCGCCGGAGGCGCCGATCGCTGTTGGAAACGGTAACCCGTGCCGCGGAGGGAGGCAAAACAAAAGCTGCAATATATTTAATACGAATGATTTATAATCGATCACGGAAGTCCTGTATTGCGAGCGGGCGGCGTCATCGGCCCGCCGCCCGACGTGACGGGGCCGTGACCAGATGCGGGCTGCCGTCGATCCTGAGAACGCTTGTCAATGAATTGACATGAGCAACTCGTTGTCCCATAACGAATTGTATCGACAGCGGTGTCTTTGAGATGCTCCCGGCTCAGCCGAAGCGGCCGGTGATGTAGTCCTCGGTCTCGCGCAGCCGCGGGTTCGTGAAGAGCTTCGCCGTGGGCCCGTACTCGACGACCTGGCCCAGGTACATGAAGGCGGTGTGGTCGCTCACCCGCGAGGCCTGCTGCATGTTGTGCGTGACGATCAGGACCGTGTACTCCCCGCGCAGGGCCAGGATGAGCTCCTCCACGCGGCTGGTGGCCAAGGGATCCAGCGCGCTGCAGGGCTCGTCCATGAGCAGGACCTCGGGCTCGGCGGCGATGGCGCGCGCGATGCACAGGCGCTGCTGCTGGCCGCCGGACAGGCCCAGGGCGCTGTCGCCCAGCCGGTCATGGACCTCGTCCCACAGCGCCGCCCCCTCCAGGGCGCGGCGGCAGACGGACTCCAGCACGGAGCGGTTCCGCTCGCCGTTGATCTGCAGGGCGTAGGTGACGTTGTCGCGGATGCTCATCGGGAACGGGTTCGACTTCTGGAACACCATGCCCATGCGGCGTCGCAGCTCGATGACGTCGACATTGCGGCCGTAGATGCTGTCGCCCGCCAGGCGCATGTCGCCGGTCGTCCTGACGCCCTCGATGAGGTCGTTCATGCGGTTGACCCCGCGCAGCAACGTGCTCTTGCCGCAACCCGAGGGGCCGATCAGCGCCGTCACCTTGCCCTTCGGCACCGCCAGGCTGACGTCGTGCAGAACGCGCTTGGGCCCGTACCAGAGGTTGAAGGCGTCGATCTCGAGCACCGGCGACTCGCCGGCCACCTCCGGGTGCACGACAGCGGGCACGATCTCGCCGGCGGCGATGGCCGCCAGGCGGTCGGGGCGCTGGTTCTCGGCGGTCTTGGTCATCGTCGCGACTCCCATGAATCCTGTCCTTGTTGCGGCGGCCCCGGCTCAGAACTTCGATCCGCTGCCGCCGCGCCCCAGGCGCGTGCGGAACCAGATCGCCGCCGCGTTCAGCAGCAGGACGATCGCCATCAGCAGCATCGTCGTGGTGAAGACCATGGGCTTGGCCGCCTCGCTGTTCTGGCTCTGGAAGCCCAGGTCGTAGATGTGGAAGCCCAGGTGCATGAAGCTGCGCTCCGGGTGCACGAACGGGAAGTGCAGGTCCACCGGCAGCTCGGGCGCCAGCTTGACGGCGCCGACCAGCATCAGCGGCGCCACCTCGCCGGCGCCGCGCGCCATCGCCAGGATGGCGCCGGTCATCACGCCCGGCAGGGCGCGCGGCAGCACCACCCGCCGGATCGTCTGCCACTGCGTGGCGCCGCAGGCGAACGAGCCCTCGCGCATCGAGGTCGGCACGGCGGCCAGGGCCTCCTCCGTCGCCACGATGACCACCGGCAGGGTCAGCAGCGCGAGCGTCAGCGAGGCCCACATGATGCCGCCGGTGCCGTAGGTCGGGTTGGGCAGCTTGTCGGCGAAGAACACGGCGTCGATGCTCCCGCCCACCAGGTAGCTGAAGAAGCCCAGCCCGAAGACGCCGAAGACGATGCTGGGCACGCCGGCCAGGTTGTTGATCGAGATGCGCACGATGCTGGTCAGCCAACCCTGCCTGGCGTACTCGCGCAGGTAGAGCGCCGCCATCACGCCGAAGGGCACCACCAGCAGCGTCATGCCGAGGGTCATCGCGACGGTGCCGAAGATGGCCGGAAAGACGCCGCCCTCGCTGTTGGCCTCGCGCGGCTCGGCCGTCAGGAACTCGCGCCAGCGGGATAAGTAGACGCCCAGCCGCTCGCCCACGCCCAGCCGGTTGGCCGGATAGGCGCGCACGATGGTCCCGACCGGCAGGTCGGCCAGCGCGCCGTCGCCGGTGCGCACGCGGACGACGGCCCCCTCCGCCAGCGCGGACCGGACGTCCAGCAGCCGCCGCACGGCCTCCGAGCCGGTCGCCAGCGCGCTGTCGCCGAGCACGCACGCCTCCGGCGTGCCGTAGAAGCGGCCCCAGGACGTCCGCTCGAACACGAACGACCACGTCTCGCGGCTCTCCCCGCCCGGCGCCAGCCGGAAGTCCTCGACCCAGCGGAAGTGCTCGCCGGTCAGCTCGAAGTTGCCGATCCGGACCAGGCGCCGGCGGACGCGGCCGTCGCCGGCCGCCATCTCGGCGGCGGCCGCGGCCGCGGCCTCAGGACCCAGGGCGGCCGCGGCGGCGGAGTCCGGGACGTAGAACTCGGTGCGCGTGACCTCGCCCAGGGCGACACGGCCGTCCGTGGTCCGCAGCGCGACCACCGGTCCCGGCCAGAAGGTGACCAAGCCCTGCCAGAAGACGAAGCCGACCAGAGCCGCCACCATCACCAGGCCCACGACCAGCCCGCCGCCGGTCAGCCAGACCATCGGCTCGTTGCGCGAGAGCAGCGCGTTGGCCGGCCGCGAGAGCGTCCGGCCCGGAGGCCCGTCCGCGGCCGTCGGCCGCGCCGATCGGGCGGCGCGCCGGCTCACAGGCGCCTCGTCTTGCGTCGGAAGCGCAGCCGCACGGCCTCGGCCACCGTGTTCAGGACGAACGTCATCGCGAACAGCACCAGCGCCGCCAGGAACAGCGTCCGGTAGTGCGTGCTGTTCTGCACCGCTTCCGGCAACTCGACCGCCAGGTTGGCCGAGAGCGTGCGGAAGCCGTTGAACAGGTTGATCTCCATGATGGGCGTGTTGCCGGCCGCCATCAGCACGATCATCGTCTCGCCGACGGCCCTGCCCAGCCCGATCATCGCCGCCGAGAAGAGGCCGCTCATCGCCGGCGGGATCACGACGCGCACCGCCGTCTGCCACTTCGAGGCGCCGGCGCCCAGGGAGGCGGCGCGCAGGTGGTCCGGCACCGAGACCAGGGCGTCCTCGCTGATCGTGTAGATGAGGGGGATGACCGCGAAGCCCATGGCGACGCCGACGACCAGGGCGTTGCGCTGGACGTAAGTGCCGAACACGGTGCCGCGCGGATCCCAGCCCGCGGCGTCCGCGAGCCAGGCCAGGAACAGGGCCAGGGCCGCCGCGGCGAGCGCCGAGGCCAGGAAGCGCGCCAGATCGAGCAGGGCCAGGTCGCGATG
>VGXH01000193.1 GCA_016873405.1 bacterium | reverse complement strand
TTGATCGCGGCGCCCAGCAGCGGCAGCAGCACGATCCAGCGCAGCAGGCTGTCCTGGACCACGGTCTGGGTTTCGGGACTGTGCACGGCGTCACTCCATCAGGGTCTTGAGTTCGTCGACGTCGACGGTCCGGCGGCGCCGGTAGATCTCGACCAGGATCGCCAGGCCGATCGCCGCCTCGGCAGCGGCCACCGCGAAGTTCATCAGGACGAAGACGTGCCCGCCGACATCGGCGTGCTGGCGCGAGAACGCCGCGAACACGAGGTTCACGGCGCAGAGCATCAGCTCGATGCACATCAGCATCACCAGCGCGTTGCGCCGCGCGATGAACCCGGCCATGCCGGTCACGAAGAGCGCCGCCGCCAGGGCCAGGACGTGGTTGAGCGTCACCGTCACGGCGCCTTCCTTTCCCCGTGGCCCAGCGCCAGGGCGCCGACGATGGCCACCAGCAGCACGATCGAGATCAGTTCGAAGGCCAGCAGGTAGCGGCCCAGCAGCGCCGTCGCCACGTCGCGCGGCCCGCCGAAGCCCTCCGGCAGCGCCGTGCGCAGCGGCTCGGAAAAGCCGGCCGCCGACCAGCACCAGCACGGCCAGCGGCGGGATCGCCGCGGCCGGCCACAGCGGCAGCGCCAGGCGCCTGCGCTCGCCCTCGAGCACCGGCCCCTGCAGCATCATGATCACGAAGAGGAACAGCACCATGATCGCGCCCGCGTAGACCAGCACCTGCATGATGGCCAGGAACGGCGCGCGCAGCACCGCGAAGACGCCGGCCGCCGCGACGAAGGCGAAGACCAGCCACAGCGCCGCGACCACCGCGCTGCGCTGCAGCACCATCATCACCCCGCCCAGCAGCATCAGGGCGCCGCAGACATAGAACAGGAAGGCCTCCATCTGACGTCCTTTCGCGGTCAGCGCGTGCCGTCGGTCGTGTTGCGGAGCAGGAACTCCTTGTCCACGACGAACTTGTCGCGATGGTCGGCGGCGATCTCATAGATGCCGGTGTCCATGCGGATCGCGTCGCAGGGGCATGCCTCCTCGCACAGCCCGCAGTAGACGCAGCGCAGGAGGTCGATCTCGAAGCTGGCCGGGCACTTCTCGATCGCCGGGTCCGGGTGCTCGGCCGCCACGATGTGGATGCAGTCGGCCGGGCAGTACGTCGAGCACATCATGCACGCCACGCACCGCGGCGAACCGTCCTCGCGCTGCATGAGGCGGTGGCGGCCGCGGAAGCGCTCGCCGTAGACGCGCTTCTCCTCCGGGTACTGCAGCGTCGGCATGTCCCCGGTGTGGAAGATGTTGCGGATCAGAGGTGCCGCGCCGTCACGCCCAGCCCCCGCACCACCTCGAAGAGGTACATCGACTCCAGCAGCGAGCGCCGCTTGTCGCCGGAGCCCTTCGGCAGTCCCTTGAAGCCCGTTTCGCTCATGCTGCTCATGTCACTTCCCGCTTCCGACCGCGGCCACGACCAGCGCCGTCGCCACCAGGTTGGCCAGCCCCAGCGGCAGCATGACCTTCCAGCCCAGGCGCATCAGCTGGTCATAGCGGAAGCGCGGCAGGGTCCAGCGCACCCAGATGAACAGCCAGGCGAAGAACACGACCTTGCCCACGAAGGCGCCGACCTGCAGCAGAGTGGCCGCGACGCTGGCGCCCGCCGGCCCGATCTCCCACGGGCGCAGCAGGAAGGCGCCGGCCGCCGCCGCCGCCACGGCCAGCCACAGCCCGGCGCCCAGCACCGGCTCGCGGTCGCGCGCGTCGCCGAACTTGCCCCTCTCGCGCCGCGCGCGCCGCACGAAGAGCACGGCGAACCACAGGCTGAGCAGGATGATGGCCGCCAGCATGATCACCAGCAGCAGCCCCGCGTTCTGCTCCAGCTGCGGCCGCGGCAGCCACGGGATCTGGTAGCCGCCGAAGTAGAGGGCGGCGATCAGCGCCGCGCCGACCACCATGTGGCAGTACTCGGCCATGAAGAACAGGGCGAACTTCAGCGAGCTGTACTCCAGGTGGTAACCGGCGACGATCTCCGACTCGCCCTCGGGCAGGTCGAACGGGTTGCGGTTGGTCTCGGCGTAGACGGCGGTGATGAACAGGACGAATCCCAGCGGCTGCAGCACCACGCCCCACATCGGCAGGAACCCGAACAGCAGGCCGCCCTGGCCCGCGACGATGTCCGTCAGGCGCAGCGTGCCGAACGCCAGCATCAGGCCCATGACCGCCAGGCCCATGCTGATCTCGTAGCTGATCATCTGCGCCGTGGCGCGGATGCCGCCCAGGAAGGTGAATTTGTTGTTCGCCGCCCAGCCGGCCAGCACCACGCCGTAGAGGTGCCCAGGCTGGCCACCGCCAGCACGTAGAGCAGTCCCACCTGCAGGTCCGCCACCACCAGCGGGATCCGCTTGCCGCCCAGCTCCAGGTAGTCGCCGAAGGGGATCACCGCGTAGGTGCTGACGGCCACGGTCATGACCAGCCACGGGGCCAGGTTGTACAGCGCGCGGTGCCGGTGCGTCGGCGCCACGTCCTCCTTGAAGACCAGCTTCAGCACGTCGGCGATCGGGTGCACCAGGCCGGCCAGCCGGATGCCGGCGATCGACGCGCGGTTCGGGCCCGTGCGGTCCTGGATGTAGGCCGCGCCCTTGCGCTCGGCCCAGATCAGCGCCGGGACCATGCCCATGATCAGCAGGAACATGAACACGATCTTGGCCAGGGACTCGAGCACGATGTCCATCAGGCATCCCCTCCGGCCGGCAGGCCGTCCGACGGCAGACGATCCAGGTCGATGTTCGGCGTGAGCGCGGCCGCCACGCTCGCGCGCAGGGCCTTCAGGCCGGTCGGCGCCGGGGCGCCCTCCGGCAGCAGGCCGCCCAACACGCGCCAGTCCTCGCGCGCGTTGCCGGGCCGGGCGCGCGTTGCCGGGCCGGACCACCGCCTGCGTGAACGCCTGCAGGCGCCCCTGCCGGTTGACGAAGATGCCCGCCTTCTCGGCCCAGGCGGCGCCCGGCAGCGCCAGCGTCGCCGCGCGCGCCGTCGCGCGGTGGTGCGTGCCGACGTAGACCACGTCCGGCCGGCCGGCCAGCGCGGCGGCCACCTGGGGCGCGGCCGCGGGCTCGCCGCCGTGCACCAGGATCGCGCCGCGCGCGGCGCCGATCAGCCCCGCCAGCGTCCCGGGATCGTGCTCGACCAGGCCGGCCAGCGCCAGGCCCCGCCGGTTCGGCGTGCGGTCGGCTGAGCGCAGGATGTCGTCCCCCACGCCCATGTCGCTGCCGGCCAGCCCGCCGCTCACGTCCGCGCCACCGGCGACCTGCCGCAGCAGCCACAGTTCCTCGAGCGTCTGGTGGGCGCTGCCGATCACCAGCGCGAAGCCGTCGGGCGCCAGCTGCGTCAGGTGGCCGCGCGTCTCGGCCCAGGTCACGACGGCTCCCCGCCACAACGGCTCGAGCAGCCGGTCCTCCGCGTGCAGGTCCCTGTAGGTCAGGCGTCCCTCGTCGCACATCCAGGCCCCGTTGACCGCCGCGTTGCGCCGCGGCTTCAACCGGTAGACCCGCCCGGCCTCGTGGTCGATCCGCACGTTGCAGCCGGTGGCGCAGCCGGCACAGACGCCGTCGGCCGACTTGAGCATCCAGACCCGCTTGCGGAAGCGGAAGTCGCGGCTGGTCAGCGCGCCCACGGGGCAGATGTCCACCGTGTTCACGGAGTAGGCGTTGTCCAGCTCGCGGCCGGGCGCCACGCCGATCTCGGCGCGGTCGCCCCGGTTGAAGATGCCCAGTTCGCCGGTCCCGGTGACCTCGTTGCAGAAGCGCACGCAGCGGCTGCACAGCACGCAGCGCTCCTTGTCCAGGACCACGTGCGGGCCGATGATCTGCGCCTTGGCCTTGTTCACCTTGTCCGACTCGGCCACCTGGCTGTCGTAGAGGCCGTAGGCCATGTACTGATCCTGCAGGCCGCACTCGCCGGCCTGATCGCAGATCGGGCAGTCGACCGGGTGGTTGATCAGGTGCATCTCGAGGATCTGCTGCGACACCCGGCGCACCTTCTCGCTGCGCGTGTGCACGACCATCCCGTCCCGCACCGTCGTGTTGCAGGCGATCGTCAGCTTCGGCATCCCCTCCACCTCGACCTGGCACAGGCGGCAGACGCCGGCGATGGACAGGTCGGGGTGGTAGCAGAAGTGCGGCAGCGACTCGCCGCGCGCCAGCCGACAGGCGTCGAACAGCGAGGTGCCGTCGGCCACCTCGATCGCGCTGCCGTCGATGGTCAGTCTGGCCATGGGCTACTCCTGCTCGCCGCGCGGCCAGCGGCTGCTGGCCGCCACCTGCGCGTGGTCCTGGACAAGGGCCTCGAATTCGCCGCGGAACTTGGTCAGGAAGCTGCGCATCGGCATCACGGCGGCGTCGGACAGCGGGCAGATCGTCAGGCCGATCATGCCCGCGCAGACGTGCTCGATGCGCTCGAGGTCGGCAGGCGCGCCCTCGCCGCTCCGCAGCTTCTTGACCAGCTTGTGCAGCCAGCCCGTGCCTTCGCGGCAGGGCGTGCACTGCCCGCAGCTCTCGTCCCAGTAGAAGTGCATCAGCACCTGGATCAGTTCGACCATGTCGCAGCGCTCCGGGATGACGATCATCCCGCCCGAGCCCAGCATGGTCCCGGCCGCGCCCAGCGACTCGTAGTCCAGGTTGCACGCCATGATCTCGTCCGCCGGCAGCACGGGCACCGAGCTGCCGCCGACGATGACGGCCTTCAGCTTCTCGCCGTCCGCCATGCCCCCCAGCACGTCGTGGAAGAACTCGCGGAACGGCATCCCGAGCGGGATCTCGTGCACGCCGGGGCGCTTGACCGGCCCGCTGACGGAGAACAGCTTCGTCCCCGCCGACTTCTCGGTGCCGAAGGCGCGATAGGCCGCCGCGCCGTTCAGGATGATCCAGGGCACCGAGGCCACCGACTCCACGTTGTTGACGATGGTCGGCTTCTTCAGGAAGCCCGACACGGCGGGGAACGGCGGCTTGATGCTGGGCTGTCCCTTGCGGCCCTCGACCGAGTTGATCAGCCCGGTCTCCTCGCCGCAGATGTCGGCGCCGGCGCCCCC